>JAOAEA010000020.1 GCA_026417035.1 Burkholderiales bacterium | reverse complement strand
CCTCCGAAGCGGTGCTCGGCGAGCTCGCGGCCGATCTCGGCGTGCAGGACCGCCTCTGGGTCGCCACCAAGGTCTGGACGAGCGGGCGCGAGGCCGGCGTGCGCCAGATGGAGGCGTCGCTCGCGAAGCTGCGCGTGGCGCGCGTGGATCTCATGCAGGTGCACAACCTCGTCGATGCCGACCGGCACCTCGCCACCCTGCGCGAATGGCAGAAGGCGGGCCGCGTGCGCTACGTGGGCATCACCCACTACCACGCGAGCGCCTACCCCGAGGTGGAGCGCTACCTCGCGCGGGGCGACCTCGACTTCCTGCAGATCAACTATTCGCTCGCCGAACGCGACGCCGCGAAACGGCTCCTGCCGCTCGCCGCCGAGACGCGTACCGCGGTGATCGCGAACCGGCCGTTCGCCGAGGGCGCGCTCTTCGCGCGGGTGAAGGGGAAGCCGCTGCCGCCCTTCGCCGCGGAGATCGGCTGCGCGAGCTGGGCGCAGGTGTTCCTCAAGTGGATCCTCGGCGATCCCGCGGTGACCTGCGCGATCCCTGGCACCCGCAACGCGCGCCACGTGGAGGACAATCTCGCCGCCGCGCGCGCGCCCTTTCCCGACGCCGCGCTGCGCCGGCGGATCGCGGCGCACCTCGACGCGCTATGATCCCGCCCCGGCCGCCGACGGCATCCGCCCGACCATGAACGACCGCATCGCCGACCTGCGCAAGGAGTACCGGCGCGAGCACCTCGACGAGACGCACGCGCGCGCCGACCCGTTCGCGCAGTTCGCCGCGTGGTTCGAGGAGGCGCTCGCCGCGGAGCTCCCCGAGCCGAACGCGATGGCGCTCGCGACCGCGGACGCCGCGGGACGCCCGTCGCTGCGCATGGTGCTCATCAAGGGCTTCGACGCGCGCGGTTTCGTCTGGTACACCAACTACGAGAGCCGCAAGGGGCGCGAGCTCGCCGCCAACGACCGCGCGGCGCTGCTTTTCTTCTGGCCGGAACTCGAGCGCCAGGTGCGCATCGAAGGACGCGTGGAGCGCACCTCCGCCGAGGAGTCGGACGCGTACTACCGCACCCGGCCGCTGCCGAGCCGGCTCGGCGCGTGGGCCTCGCCGCAGAGCCAGCCGTTGAGCAAGGCGGCGCTGGTCGCGCGGGTCGCTGAGGCCGGGGTGCGGCACGGCACGCACCCGTCGCGGCCGCCGCACTGGGGCGGCTACCGGCTCGTGCCCGACGCGTTCGAGTTCTGGCAGGGGCGGCCGAGCCGTCTCCACGACCGCATCGCCTACTCGCCCGACGGCCGGGGCGGCTGGAAGATCGCGCGGCTCGCGCCCTAGCGCGCGCCGCGGTTGCGGAACCGGCCGGCATCACTAGAATGGGCGCTCGCCGCCGCCGCGCCGTGGCGAGCGCCTCAATACGGAGCCAACCATGAAGCGCATCCTCCTCTTCCTCGCCACCAACCTCGCCGTGCTGGTGGTGCTCTCCATCGTGCTGCGCGTGCTGGGCGTCGACCAGGTCCTGACCGCGCAGGGCATCGACTACCGGGCGCTCCTCGTCTTCTCGCTGGTGGTCGGCTTCACCGGCTCGATCATCTCGCTCCTCATCTCCAAGCCGATGGCGAAGATGTCGACCGGCGCGCGCGTGATCGACGGCTCGGAGAGCGCCGACGCGCGCTGGCTCGTGGAGACGGTGCGCCGGCTCGCCGAGCGCGCCGGGATCGGCATGCCGGAGGTCGCCGTCTACGAAGGCGAACCGAACGCGTTCGCCACCGGTGCGTTCAAGAACTCGGCGCTCGTCGCGGTCTCCACCGGGCTCCTGCAGACCATGAGCCGCGAGGAGGTCGAGGCGGTGCTCGGCCACGAGGTGGCGCACGTCGCCAACGGCGACATGGTGACGATGACGCTCATCCAGGGCGTGGTGAACACCTTCGTCATCTTCCTCTCGCGCGTGATCGGGTTCGTCGTCGACCGCGCGGTCTTCCGCTCCGAGAACCGCGAAGGCGTCGGCCCGGGCTTCTTCATCACCTCGCTGGTGATGCAGATCGTGCTCGGCATCCTCGCCTCGATCATCGTCGCCTGGTTCTCGCGCCAGCGCGAGTTCCGTGCCGACGCCGGCTCGGCCGACTACCTCGGCTCGCCGCGGCCGATGATCAACGCGCTCGCGCGGCTCGGGAAGGTGGAGCCGCCGCACCTGCCCGAGGCGGTGCGCGCGTTCGGCATCAACGACCGTCCCGGCTGGATGGCGCTCTTCTCGACCCACCCGCCCATCGAGCAGCGCATCGCCGCGCTGCAGGCCCGCGGCGGCTGAGCCGTGGCCGCCGCGATGATCGACCTCTACACGGCGCCCACGCAGAACGGCCACCGCGCGGCGGTGATGCTCGAGGAGACGGGGTTCGCCTACCGGACGCACAAGCTCGACCTCGCGGCCGGCGAGCAGCGCAAGCCCGAGTACCTCGCGATCAACCCCGCGGGCGTGATCCCCGCGATCGTCGATCACGACGGTCCCGGCGGCAAGCCGCTCACCGTCACGCAGTCGGGCGCGATCGTGCTCTACCTCGCGGAGAAGGCCGGGCGATTCGTCCCGGCCGATCCCGCGGCGCGCGCGGCGGCGATGCAGTGGTTCATGTTCGCCTGCACCGACTGCGCCGGGACGAGCAGCAACATCTTCATCGCCTCGGTCCTCGTGCCGGAGAAGTCGCCCGCGAACGTCGCCTTCTTCGAGCAGCGGCTGCTGCGCTTCCTCGCCCTCGCCGACCAGCGCCTCGGGGAGAGCGAATGGCTCGCCGGCGAGCTCTCGGTCGCGGACTTCGCGCTCTACCCGACCGTCGCGGGCCGCATGGCGCTCGTCGAGAAGGCGGGCGGACTCGCGAACCTCCGGCGTTGGGCAGCCGCGCTGTCGGCGCGGCCGGCCGTCGCGAAGGGAATGGCCGCGTCCGCGTGAGCGGCGCCAGCGCGCGCGGCGGCGCCCCGCCCCGCGCCTCCACTATATGGAACCGATGCCGCAGGCATCGCTTCCCCTGGCATCGGGGAGCACGAGGGGGCGCCGCGAAGCGGCTTTGCCCTCTCGTAGCGTGGACTGCTGAGATGGAACCGATGCCGCAGGCATCGCTTCCCCTGAGATCGGGGGAGCACGAGGGGGCGCCGCGAAGCGGCTTGGCCCTCTCGTAGCGTGGACTGCTGACACGAAGCGAGGCACCCGATGCTGCTCACGCACGAGCAGGAAATGATCCGCGAAGCGGTGCGCGGCTACGCGCGCGAGCGGCTCGCGCCGTTCGCGGCCGAATGGGACCGCAAGGCGACCTTCCCGCGCGAGGCGCTCGCGGGGCTCGCGGCGATGGGGCTCTTCGGCGTCTGCGTGCCCGAGCGCTGGGGCGGCGCCGGCCTCGACCACGTCGCCTACGCGCTCGCGCTCGAGGAAGTCGCGGCGGGCGACGGCGCGACCTCGACCATCCTCTCGGTCCAGAACCTCGTCTGCGGCATCGTCAGCGGATTCGGCAGTGACGCGCAGAGGGAGGCTTGGCTAAGACCCCTCGCGAGCGGGCGGATGCTCGGCTGCTTCTGCCTCACCGAGCCGCACACGGGTTCGGATGCGGCGGCGATCCGCACCACGGCGCGCCGCGACGGGAGCCATTGGGTGCTCGACGGCGTGAAGCAGTTCATCACCAGCGGCAGGAACGCCGACATCGCGATCGTGTTCGCGGTGTCCGACAAATCGGCCGGCAAGAAGGGCATCAGCGCCTTCGTCGTGCCCACCGCCACGCCGGGCTACGTGGTCGCGCGGGTCGAGGAGAAGCTCGGGCAGCATGCCTCCGACACCGCGCAGATCGTGCTCGAAGGCTGCCGCGTACCGGCGGAGAACCTGCTCGGGGCCGAGGGCGAGGGCTACCGGATCGCGCTCGCGAACCTCGAGGGCGGGCGCATCGGCATCGCGGCGCAATCGGTGGGGATGGCGCGCTCGGCCTTCGAGGCGGCGCGCGCCTACGCGCGCGAGCGCGAGACGTTCGGGCAGCCGATCATCGCTCACCAGGCCGTCAATTTCCGGCTCGCCGACATGGCGACCGCGATCGAGGCGGCGCGGCAGCTCGTGCTGCACGCGGCGGCGCTGCGCGACGCGCACCGGCCCTGCCTCAAGGAGGCGTCGATGGCGAAGCTCTTCGCCTCGGAGATGGCCGAGCGCGTCTGCTCCGACGCGATCCAGATCCACGGCGGCTACGGTTACGTGACCGACTTCCCGGTGGAGCGCATCTACCGCGACGTGCGCGTCGCGCAGATCTACGAGGGCGCGAGCGACATCCAGCGGCTCGTGATCGGGCGGGCGGTCGCGGCGGAGTGAAGCGAAACCACAAAGGCGCAAAAGGCGCCAAAGCGCGCGAAGGGAACCGAGTCATGCCCGGCCGGCGTTCGCCTCGTGCCTCAGGCCCTCTCCGCGCGTCCCGGTTCGCGTGGCTTCACGCCCTTCGCTCGGTTGCGGCGCCGTCCTTTGCGAATGCGAGCCGCGGGTGCCCGAAGGAGCCCGGAGCGCGCCGGCCGAGCCTGTCCGCACCGAGCCGGTGCTCACTCTTGACTCCGCGGGCCCCGGCGCGCGCGCCGCCCTGTCTCTGTGCCCCGTTTCGCGTGACTTCCCGCCCTTTGCGCTTTTGCGGTTCCGCTCTCCTCCGGAATAACCGATGACCGACCCCGTCCGCCGCGAAAAGCGCGGCCATGTCCTCACCCTCACCATCGACCGCGCCGAGCGTCGCAACGCGCTCAACGAAGCCGTGATCGCGGGCCTCGCCGCCGGCTGGCGCGAGGCCGCCGCCGACGCCGACGTGCGCGTCATCGTCCTCACCGGCGCGGGCGACAAGGCCTTCTGCGCCGGCGCCGACCTGAAGCCCGGCGAGGCGTTCGCCTTCGACTTCTCCCGCCCGAGCACCGCGTACGCCGACTTCCTGCGCCTGGCGCGCGGGACCGACGTGCCCTCGATCGCGCGCGTGAACGGCGTGTGCATGGCGGGCGGCATGGGGTTGCTCGCGGTGTGCGACGTGGCGGTGGCGGCCGAGCACGCGCAGTTCGGCCTGCCCGAGGTCAAGGTGGGCCTGTTTCCGATGCAGGTGCTCTCGGTGCTCGCGCCGCTCGTGCCGCCGCGCACGCTCGCCGAGTGGTGCCTCACCGGCGAGCCGTTCGGCGCGCAGGCCGCGGCCGCAGCGGGCCTGGTGAATTACGTGGTCCCGCCCGCCGAGCTCGACGGCCGGGTCGAATGGCTCGCGGCGCGCCTCGCCGACAAGTCGCCCACCGCCATCCGCCGCGGCAAATATGCGATGCGCGCGATCGCGTCGATGTCCTTCGAAGAATCGCTTGCCTACACCGAGACGCAGATCGGCACGCTCGCGCTCACGGCCGACGCGCGCGAAGGCCTCGCGGCGTTCAACGAGAAGCGCAAGCCCGACTGGACGGGGAGGTAGCGATGAAGGCGACCGTGCGCATCGGCGGCGCGTCCGGCTTCTGGGGCGACAGCGCGGTGGCCGCGCCGCAGCTCGTGCGACGCGGCGAGGTGAACTACCTCGTCTTCGACTACCTCGCCGAGCTCACGATGTCCATCCTCGTCGCGCAGCGCGCGAAGGATCCCGGGCTCGGCTACGCGACCGACTTCGTGGACGTGGCGATGAAGAGCGTGCTCGCCGAGGTCGCCGCGAAGGGCATCCGCGTGGTCGCGAACGCGGGCGGCGTGAACCCGCGCGCCTGCGCGGCGGCGCTCGCCAGGCTCGCCGAGTCGGCCGGCGTGAAGCTCGGGATCGCGGTGGTCGAGGGCGACGACGTCATGCCGCTCCTGCCGCAGCTGCGGGAGCAGGGCGTTCGCGAGATGTTCTCCGGCGCGCCGCTGCCCGAGCGCGTCGCGAGCGCCACCGCCTACCTCGGCGCGATCCCGATCGCGCGCGCGCTCGCCGCCGGTGCGGACGTCGTCGTCACCGGGCGCTGCGTGGACAGCGCGCTCGTGCTCGGGCCGCTCATGCACGAGTTCGGCTGGGCCGCGGACGACTACGACCGGCTCGCCGCAGCGAGTCTCGCCGGCCACATCGTCGAGTGCGGCTGCCAGGCGACCGGCGGGCTCTTCACCGACTGGGAGAGCGTGCCCGGATGGGAGGACATGGGCTACCCGGTCCTCGAGTGCGCGTCCGACGGCAGCTTCGTCGTGACCAAGCCTGCGGGCACCGGCGGGCTCGTGAGCGTGCCGGCCGTCGCGGAGCAGATGCTCTACGAGATCGGCGACCCGGCGAGCTACGTGCTGCCCGACGTGATCTGCGACTTCTCGGAGGTGCGCCTGGAGCAGGCGGGCCCCGAGCGCGTGCGCGTCACCGGCGCGCGCGGTTTCGCGCCCACCGACCGCTACAAGGTCTCCGCGACCTGGGTCGACGGCTTTCGCGCCGCGGGCTCGCTCACCATCATCGGCATCGACGCCGCGCGCAAGGCGCGCCGCACCGGCGAGGCGATCCTCGCGCGCACGCGCGGCATCTTCCGGCACCTCGGTCTGCCCGACTATGCGCGCGCCCGCGTCGAAGTGCTCGGCGCCGAGGACATCTACGGCCCGCACGCGCGCGCCGGCGCGACGCGCGAGGCGGTGCTGCGCGTCGCCGTCCACCATCCGGTGAAGCAGGCGCTCGAGATCTTCGCGCGCGAGATCGCCCCCGCCGGAACGTCCTGGTCGCCGGGCACCACCGGCGCGGGCGGCAGACCCGGCGTCTCGCCCCTCGTGCGACTCTTTTCCTTCACCGTGCCGAAGAGCGCGCTCGCCCCGACGGTGACGGTCGGCGGCGAGACGCACGCCGTCGCGATCCCGCCCGGCAGGGCCGACGCGGGCTCCGGCCGGCGCCCCTCGCCCCCGGGCCCCGCCGCGCCGCCCGAGGGCACGACAGTCGAGGTGCCGCTCGTCGCGCTCGCGCACGGGCGCAGCGGCGACAAGGGTGACAGCGTGAACATCGGCGTGATCGCCCGCGAAGCACGATTCCTCCCGCTGCTGCGCGCGCAGCTCACGCCGGAGGCGGTGAAGGCGTGGTTCGCCCACCTCGTGCGCGGCGACGTCGTGTGCTACGAGGTCCCCGGCATCGGCGCGCTCAACTTCGTGCTGCACGAGGCGCTCGACGGCGGCGGCATGGCCTCGCTGCGCAACGACCCGCTCGGCAAGGGCTTCGCGCAGATGCTGCTCGACATGCCGGTGAAGGTGCCGGCGGCGCTGGCGCGGGAGCTCGGCGGGACGCGGCTCGCGTGAGAAGCGGAACCGCGAAAGCGCCGAGGACGCGAAGGTCCGCAACCGCTCCAAGCGAGCACCGCCGAACCCAAGGCGGGCACCGGGCCTGCATGGACTCCGGGACCGTCATGGGCTCGAGCCGGCGTGCCTTCGCGCAGCCCGCAGCGTGCTCCCGGCGGCGAAGCGTGACCGCCGCATTCCGGGAGGCTCAGAGCACGCGAACGCCCGGCTGCCTCTCCGATCCCGTGTTGGCCGAGACCTTCCAGAGGCGCCCTGCCCGCCGGCGCGCGAGTCGGCTGGCGGCTGCGTGCGTCGCGGCACCGCACGGAGCGGGGTCGCTCCACCAACGTTGCGAACCTTCGCGCCCTTCGCGCCTTTGCGGTTCCGGCGCCAAATCAGTCGTCGAACCGCCCGCCCCGCCCGGCGCCGCCGGCGAAGCGCGCCGCGCCGCGCACGGTCTCCCCGCTCCCGATCGCCTCCATCCCGCGCCGGAACTCGTTCGCGAGCGCCGCCGCGAGCGCGAGATCCCACTGCTCGTAGGCGCTCGCCCGGTCGCTGCGCAGGCACGCCTGCGGAAAGCGCGCGATCTCCGCCGCGAGGGCCTCGGCCGCGGCGCGCGCCTCGCCGGCCGGCACCACCCGGTTCGCGAGGCCGATCGCGAGCGCCTCGTCGGCATGCACGGGGCGGCCGGTGAGGATGAGGTCGAGCGCGCGGCCCATGCCGACGAGCCGCGGCAGGCGGACGGTGCCGCCGTCGATGAGCGGCACGCCCCAGCGGCGGCAGAAGACCCCGAACACGGCCGTCGCCTCGACGACGCGCAGGTCGCACCAGAGCGCGAGCTCCATGCCGCCGGCGACGGCGTGGCCCGCGACCGCGGCGATCACCGGCTTCGTGAGGCGCAGGCGCGACGGCCCCATCGGCGCGGTCGCGTGCATGTCGGGATCGAGCGGGTTGGCGCGCTCGCCGAAGCCGTCGGCGATCGCCTTGAGGTCGGCGCCGGCGCAGAACGTGCCGTGCGCGCCCCAGAGCACCGCGACGTCGAGCCCCGCGTCCGCGTCGAACGCCCGGAAGGCATCGGCGAGCGCGCGCGCCGTCGGGCCGTCGACGGCGTTGCGCACCTCCGGGCGGTCGATGACCACCGTCGCGATCCGCCCGGCGCGCTCGAGACGGACGCTCATCGCTTCGCCGGCCCGAGGAAGAAGTCCACCGTCTGGTCGGCGATCTCGTCCAGGCCGAGCGCGCCGTCGCGGCGGTACCAGGTGGCCATGAAGTTGATCGCGCCGAGCACCAGCAGCCGCGCGAGCGGGGAGTCGGTGTGGAGCAGCCCGGCACGCCTGAGCTCGCGGACCACCTGCTGCCAGACGGCGTCGTAGCGGTCCTTGAGGGCGACGATCTTCGCGCGGTTCTCGCGCGTGAGCGAGCGCCAGTCGTAGAGCAGCACCGGGATGAAGTCGTGCCCCTCGTCGAGCAGGATCTCGAGATGCGCCCGGACGAGCGCGCGGAACTTCTCGCGCGGCGGGAGCTTCGCGGCGAGCACCGCCTCGGTGGCCTCGAGCCCGGCCGCGAGGCCCTCCTCCATGACGGCGAGCAGGATGTCCTGCTTGGTCTCGAAGTGGTAGAACGGGCTTCCCGAGCGCATCCCCACCGCCCTGGCGATGTCGCGCACGGTGGTCCCGTCGAACCCCTTCTCGCGGAAGAGCCGCGCCGCCGCGCGCACGATTTCCCCGCGCCGATTGGCCTCCTCGCCCGGCCGCGCCCGCCCCGGGCGCGGCGCCGCCCGGGCCGCGGGGCGCACGGACGGTCGGCGGCGGTCGCTGCGCTTTGGCTGCATGGGCGCCCGATGCTAGCGCCGGGGCCTTCACCAAGCAACCGATTGCTTGGCGACGCCCCCGTGCGGCCACCGCTTGTGGAAGCGCTGGCGCTTACCTACACTAGCGCCGGTCCGGGACGCGGGCGGCAGCCGGCGTGAACCAAGAACTCGAATCCGGACGGCGTTCCACCCGAGGAGAGCCCGCTTGCAGGTCCTGCAGGTCGTCATCAGCGGTATTTCGCAGGGCCTCATCTACGGCCTGATCGCGCTCGGCTTCGTCCTCATCTACAAGGCGACCGAGACGGTGAACTTCGCCCAGGGCGAGCTCATGATGCTCGGCGCGTTCCTCGGGCTCACCGCGGTCACCTTCGGGATGCCCTTCTGGGCGGCGCTGCCGCTCGCGTTCGCCGGGATGTGGGTGATCGGCATCCTGCTCGAGCGCGTGGTCCTGCGCCCGATCCTCGGGCAGCCCGCGTTCACCGTCGTGATGGTGACGATCGGCGTCGGCTTCGTCGCGCGCGGCGTGGTGACCATGATCCCCGGCTGGGGCACCGACACGCACGCGCTCGCCGCGCCCTTCAAGGGCGAGCTAGTGCGCGCCGGCGGCCTCGTCGTCGGCATGGAACACATCGTGGTGATCGCCGCGACGATCGCGCTCTCGACGGCGCTCTACCTCTTCTTCCGCTTCACCCGCGTCGGCGTCGCCATGCAGGCCGCGTCCCAGAACCAGCTCGCCGCCTACTACATGGGCATCCCGGTGCGCCGGCTGAACAGCCTGATCTGGGGCATCAGCGCGGGCGTGGCGGCGCTCGCCGGAGTGCTGCTCGCGCCGATCACCTTCGTGCACGTGAACATGGGCTTCATCGGGCTCAAGGCGTTCCCGGCGGCGGTGATCGGCGGCTTCGGCAGCCTGCCGGGCGCGCTCGTCGGCGGCGTGATCATCGGCGTCGTCGAGTCGCTCTCCGGCGTCTACCTCCCCGAGGGTTTCAAGGACATCGCCGCCTACATCTTGGTGCTCGTCGTGCTGGTCGTGAAGCCGACCGGCATCTTCGGCGAGACCGCCAGCAAGAAGGTCTGAGGGCCGCCGATGCGCTTCATCTTCAAGACCGCCTACGAGCAGGACATCCGGCTCTTCAAGCATGGCGGCCAGCAGTTCTGGTACGGGCTCCTCGGCGTCGCGCTCCTCGCCGCGCCGTGGGTGCTCGACGACTACTTCCTCGGGCAGCTCACCTTCATCCTCATCTACGGCATCGTCGGCCTCGGCCTGATGCTGCTCTCGGGCTACACCGGCCTCATCTCCCTCGGCCACGCGGCGTTCCTCGCGGTCGGCGCCTACACCCAGGCGATCCTCGCGGCGAAGGGCTGGCCGTTCCCGTTCTCGCTGACGGCCGCCGCGCTGCTCGCGGCGGCCACCGGGATCGTCGTCGGGCTCCCGGCGCTGCGCGTGAAGGGCATCTACCTCGCGATCGCGACCATGGCGTTCGGCTTCATCGTCGAGGAGGTGCTCGCGCGCTGGGAGCACGTCACCGGCGGCAACACCGGCATCATCGTCGGGCAGCTCCAGATGTTCGGCTGGACCGCCGACAGCGAGGAGTCCTTCTACTACGTGGCGCTCGTCGTCGCGGCGCTCGTCACGCTCGGCGTGCTGAACCTCCTGCGCTCGCCCACCGGGCGCGCGTTCGTCGCGATCCGCGACTCGGAGATCTCGGCGCGCAGCATGGGTATCCACCTCGCGCGCTACAAGACCACCTCGTTCGCGCTCTCGGCCGCCATCACCGGGATCGCCGGGGCGCTGTACGCGCACAAGCTGCGCATCATCACGCCCGAGCAGTTCACGATCCTGCAGTCGATCGAGTACCTGATGATGATCGTCGTCGGCGGCATCGGTTCGGTGCACGGCGCTTTCTTCGGCGCGGCGTTCCTGATCGTGCTGCCGCAGATCGTGGCCATGGTCAAGGACTACCTCCCGCCCGCGATCGGCCAGGCGACCGGACTCCAGCCGACGATCTTCGGGCTGGTGCTGGTCGCGGTGATCCTGTTCGAGCCCTACGGCATCTACGGCCGCTGGCTCAAGATCCGCACCTTCTTCCAGCTCTTCCCGCTCTATCGCCGCGGGCTGTTCCGCCGGCAGAAGGCCTTCATGAAGTCGGAGCGGCTGCGATGAGCGCGCCGATGCTCAAGGTGGAGCACCTCTCGGTCGCCTTCGGCGGCGTGAAGGCCGTGAGCGACGTGAGCTTCGAGGTGCGGCCCGGCGAGGTGTTCACGCTGATCGGGCCGAACGGCGCGGGCAAGACGACGATCTTCAACGCCATCAGCCTGATCGTGCCGGCGACCGGGCGCATCAGCTACGAAGGCCGCGACCTCGCGGGCCTCGCCCCGCACCAGGTGGCGAAGCTCGGCATCGCCCGCACCTTCCAGAACATCGAGCTCTTCGAGCACGCGACGGTGCTGCAGAACCTGCTCATCGGCCGGCACGTGCACCGGCGCACGAACCTCGCCGCGGAGCTCCTCTTCCTGCCGTCGGCGCGGCGCGAGGAGCACGAGTTCCGCGAGGCGGTGGAGAAGGTGATCGACTTCCTCGACCTCGCGCACTACCGCGACCAGATGGTCGCCGGGCTCCCCTACGGCGTGCGCAAGGTGGTCGAGCTCGCGCGCGCCCTCTCGACCGAGCCGCGGCTGCTGCTCCTCGACGAGCCCTCGTCGGGCCTGAACGTCGAGGAGACCGACGACATGGCGTTCTGGATCCACGACATCCAGAACGACCTGGGCATCACGGTGCTGATGGTGGAGCACGACATGGGCCTCGTCTCGCGCGTGTCCACGCGCGTCCTGGCGCTCAACCAGGGCGAGACGATCGCCGAGGGCACGCCGGCGGAGGTGCAGTCGCACCCCGCCGTGGTCGAGGCCTACCTCGGCACGGCGGAGGCGACTTGACCGTGGAAGAGCCGATCCTGCGCCTGCAGAACGTCGAGAGCTCGTACGGTCCGGTGAAGGCGATCCGGGGCGTGAGCCTCACGGTGAACAAGGGCACCATCGCCACCGTGCTCGGCGCCAACGGCGCCGGCAAGACGACCATCCTCAAGACCATCTCCGGGATAATCGACCCGGACAAGGGCACCATCACCTTCCGCGGCGAGCAGATCCAGAAGCGCGACCCGGCGTGGATCGTGAGGCGCGGCATCTGCCACTGCCCGGAGGGGCGCGAGGTGTTCCCGCTGCTCTCGGTGCGCGACAACCTGATGATGGGCGCCTACACGCGCGCCGACCGCGACGCGGTGGCGCGCGACCTCGAGATGGTCTACGGCTACTTCCCGGTGCTGCGCGACCGCGCGGGCGAGGAAGCGGGCAAGCTCTCCGGCGGCCAGCAGCAGATGCTCTCGATCAGCCGCGCGCTGATGGGCGACCCGGACCTGATGCTGCTCGACGAGCCGAGCCTCGGGCTCTCGCCGAAGCTCACGCGCGAGATCTTCGACATCGTGGTGCGCATCAACCGCGAGCGCGGCAAGACCATCCTGCTCGTCGAGCAGAACGCCAACCTCGCGCTCTCGGTCGCGGACCACGGCTACGTGCTCGAGGTCGGGCGCATCGTGATGGACGACACCTGCGAGCGGCTGCGGGCGAACCCCGACGTGCAGGAGTTCTATCTCGGGATGAAGGAGAAGGGCGTGCGCGGCGAGCGCCGCTGGAAGAAGCGGAAGACCTGGCGATGATGCTCTGGGACTACGCCAACGTGGACACCGCGGTGCGCGGCATCGTCGTGCCCGGCGACACGGTTCCGACCATGTTCTGGAACGCGGTGCTCGCGCGCGGGGACAAGGTGGCGCTCCGGCAGAAGGAGCTCGGCATCTGGCGCGAGGTCACCTGGCGCCAGTTCGGCGACGCGGCGCGCGAGGTCGGCCTCGGCCTGATCGCGCTCGGGCTCGCGCCCGGCGAGGTGGTCTCGATCCTTGCCAACACGCGCAAGGAGTGGCTGTACGCCGACTTCGGCTGCCTCGGCGCAGCCGGCGTCACCAACGGCATCTACCCGACCGACTCGGCCGCGCAGGTCGAGTTCCTCTGCCGCGACTCGGACACGAAGTACCTGGTCGTCGAGGACGAGGAGCAGCTCGACAAGGCGCTCGAGGTGCGGGAGCGGCTGCCCGGGCTGCGCAAGATCTTCGTGATCGACATGGAGGGCCTGCACGAGTTCAGCGACCCGCAGGTGATGAGCCTCGACGCGCTGCGCGAGGCGGGCCGCAAGCTCGCCGCCGAGCAGCCGCGCCTCTGGGAGGAGCGTCTGCGGCTCCGCCAGCCCGGCGACCTCGCCATCCTCATCTACACCTCGGGCACCACCGGCAAGCCCAAGGGCGCGATGCTCTCCCACCGCAACCTGATCCACTCGGTGCGCGGCACGAACATGGGCATCGGCCAGACCGAGGACGACGAGCGCATGGCCTTCCTGCCCCTCTGCCACGTCGCCGAGCGCCAGGCCGCGTACGCGTCGATCTACGCCGGCGCGAAGATGAACTTCGTCGAGCACCCGGAGACGGTGCCCGAGAACGTGCGCGAGATCCAGCCGACCTTCTTCGGCGCCGTGCCGCGGGTCTGGGAGAAGTTCTACTCGGCGATCCAGATCGCGCTCAAGGAGGCGCTGCCGATCGAGCGCTGGGCCTACGACAAGGCGATCGGCTGGGGCTACGAGGTGGCCGACCTCTACGTCGCCGGCAAACCGATCCCGGCGCTGCTCAAGCTCAAGTACCGGATCGGCAAGTTCGTCGCGCTGGACAACATCCGCAAGGTGATCGGCATCCACAAGGCGCGGGTGCTGTTCACGGGCGCGGCGCCGATCTCGCCGGACCTGGTGCGCTGGTACCTCGCCCTGGGCGTGCCGATGAGCGAGGTGTGGGGCCAGACCGAGTCGTGCAGCCTCGCGACCTATACCCCGCTCAACCGCATCAAGCCGGGCCGGATCGGCATCCCGGGACCGTTCAACGAGGTCAAGGTGAGCGAGGACGGCGAGCTCCTCATCCGCGGCGACAACGTCTTCATGGGCTACCTGAACCTTCCCGACAAGACCGCCGAGGCGCTGCGCGACGGGTGGCTGCACACCGGCGACGTCGGCGACGTGGACGAGGACGGCTACTTCAAGATCACCGACCGGATGAAGGACATCATCATCACGGCCGGCGGCAAGAACATCACGCCCTCGGAGATCGAGAACCAGATCAAGTTCAGCCCCTACGTCACCGACGCGGTCGTGATCGGCGACAAGCGGCCCTACCTGACGGCGCTGATCATGATCGACCAGGAGAACGTGGAGAAGTTCGCCCAGGACCACGACATCCCGTTCTCCAACTACGCGAGCCTCTGCCGCGCGCCGGAGGTCCAGGCGCTGATCAAGGAGGAGCTCGACAAAGTGAACAAGCAGTTCGCGCGGGTCGAGCAAGTCAAGAAGTTCCGGCTGATCGAGGTGCGTCTGGACGCCGAGGACGAGGAGCTCACCCCGACGATGAAGCTGAAGCGGAAGTTCGTGAACCAGAAGTACGCCGACGTCATCGAGTCGATGTACCGGGAGCCGGCGTAGCCGGCGACGGGACATCGCCCGTATCGGGGGATCTACAAGGGGGCCGTGCCCGCCTTGTTCAACATCATCGAGTCGATGTACCGGGAGCCGGCGTAGCCGGCGACGGGCCCGGGCCGCCGGCTCGGGTGCGGGAAGCCAGCGCCCGCGGGCCGGGGAACGACGGCGGCGGGGTGGGACGCGGGGAAGCCGGCGCAACCGGGGCGGGATGGCACAGAACTGCCCGGCCCGACGCCGGGCGCGAGGCGCCACGAGAAGCGCCGGAAGTCCGCCCGGGAACGGGCGGTAGGGCTAGAATGCCCGCGTTGCCCAGCGGGGCCGACAACCTAGAGAGGAGGCTTTCATGAAGCGCACACTGGTCGCGGCGTTCGCGGCCGCGGGGCTCGTCGCCGGAACGGCGATGGCGCAAACGCAGGGGATCACCAAGAACGAGATCGTCCTCGGCACCATTCAGGACATGTCGGGGCCGCTCGCGAGCTACTCCAAGCCGCTCGTGAACGGGATGCGCATGCACATCGACGAGATCAACGAGGCCGGCGGCATCAACGGCCGCAAGATCCGGCTGATCGTCGAGGACAGCGGCTACGACCCGAAGAAGGGCGTGCTCGCCGCGCAGAAGCTCGTGCAGAAGGACAAGGTGTTCGCCGTGGTGGGCACCATCGGCACGCCGATCAACCTCGCGACGATCCCGATCCAGTCGGAGAAGCGCGTCATCAACTTCCTGCCGCTCACCGCGGCGCGCCAGATGTACGACCCGCCGAGCCCGTACAAGTGGTCGTTCGCCGCCCCCTACTACGACCAGGTGCGCGCCGGGGTGAAGTACATGGTCAAGAACAAGGGCGTGAAGCGCGTCTGCGTGCTCTACCAGGACGACGACTTCGGGCTCGAGATCGCCCAGGGCGTCGAGCAGGGCCTGAAGGAGATGAACATGTCGCTCGCCGAGCGCACGACGTACAAGCGCGGCGCGACCGACTTCTCCTCGCAGATCCAGCGCCTGCGCAACGCCAACTGCGACTTCGTCGTCCTCGGCACCGTGATCCGCGAGACCATCGGGGCGATCGGCGAGGCGCGCAAGATCGGCTGGAACGTGGAGTTCATGGGCAGCACGGCGAGCTACGACCTCTTCATCCCCAAGCTCGGCGGCAAGGTGGTCGAGGGCTTCTACACCATGAGCACCAGCAACATCCCCTACCCGGACGACCCCTCGAAGAACGTGCGCGACTGGATCCAGCGCTACAAGGCGAAGTTCAACGAGGAGCCGACGCTCTTCTCGGCCTACGGCTGGACGGTGATCTCGCACTTCGCCAAGGTCGCGGAGAAGGCCGGCACGAACCTGACGACCGACAGCTTCATCGCCGCGATGGAGAAGCACTCGACCACGCGCGACATGTTCGGCGCCGACGAGATGAGCTGGGGCAAGGGCAAGCACCTCGGCACGACCCGCGCGCGCCTCTCGCAGATCCAGAACGGCCGCTGGGTGGCGCTCACCGACTACATCACCGAGTGAGCCGCGGCGCCTGACCGGGCGGGAACGGCGCGCGCCCTCCCCGCCCCGCCGCAGTAAGATGCGAAGCCCGGGGGCGAGCCCCCGGGCTTCGTCGTATTGGATCCGCCGCGGCGGGCGCCGGCGGCGTTTCCGGCATGGAGGAGAACATGCGAGCGGTATCGAAGATCGCGGCCCTCGCGGCGTTAACCGGTGCGGCAGCCGTGGCTCTGGCGCAGGCGCCGCAGCTTCCGGACGCGGCGGCGACCGATCCGCGGACGCTCGGCTGGATGGTGGGCTCCCCGCCGCCGCCGGACCGGGTCATCCGGTTCGCCGACGGCAGCCTGTACAAGTTCCCGCAGCTCCGCTGGAGCTTCTCGAACATGCGCCAGCTCGTGCCAACGGCGAACGCGTCGCGCGGCAACGGCGGCTTCACGCCGCTCCCGAGCGCCGAGCGCAACGACCTCGACGCGATCGAGTTCACCACGATGGACGGCCGCACCATGACCTGGGCGCAGTCGCTCCCGGCCGTCTTCACCGACGGCATCGTGGTCCTGCACAGGGGCCGGATCGTCTACGAGCGCTATTTCGGCGTGCTCGAGCCGCTGAAGCCGCACATCGCGATGTCGGTGACCAAGTCGTTCGTCGGCACGCTCGCGGCGATGCTCGCGGCCGAGGGCGCGATCGACCCGTCGGCGCCGGTCGCGAAGTACCTGCCCGAGATGCGGGACACGGCCTACGGCGACGCGACCGTGCGGCAGGTGATGGACATGACCGTCGGCGTGCGCTACTCGGAGAACTACGCCGACCCGAACGCCGAGGTGTTCGCCTACGCGCGCGCGGGGGGCATGCTGCCCACGCCGCCCGACTACAAGGGACCGCGCACGTTCTACGACTTCCTCGTGACGCTGCAGAAGGAGGGCAACCACGGGGAGGCGTTCGCGTACAAGACGGTGAACACCGAAGTGCTCGCGTGGATCCTCACGCGCGTCACCGGCCGCACGCTCGCGCAGCTCACCGCCGAACGCATCTGGTCGAAGCTCGGCGCCGAGGGCGACGCGTTCTACACCGTGGACTCGATCGGCACCGCCTCGGGCGGCGGCGGGCTCAACACGACGCTGCGCGACCTCGCCCGCTTCGGCGAGATGATGCGCCTCGGCGGCGCCTACAACGGCCAGCAGATCGTGCCGAAGGCGGTGGTCGAGGACATCCAGCGCGGCGCGAGCCGGGAGCACTTCGCCAAGGCCGGCTACAAGACGCTGCCCGGGTGGTCTTACCGCAACATGTGGTGGGTGACGCACAACGAGAACGGCGCCTACACCGCGCGCGGCATCCACGGCCAGGTGATCTGGATCGACCCGAAGGCGGAGATGGTGATCGCCCGTTACGCCTCGCATCCGATCGCGAGCAACCCGTTCAACGATCCCATCTCGCTCCCCGCCTACGCGGCGATGGCGAAGAAGCTTTCGGGGCAATGACGCGCCCGGGGGCGAGCGCGCGTTGACGACCCGCGACGACGGCATCGGGCACGCGCTCGACGACCTCGCGGCCCGGCGCGCCCGGGCGCGCCTCGGCGGCGGGGCGGAGCGCGTCGCGGCCGAGCACCGCGCCGGGCGCCTCACCGCACGCGAGCGCATCGAGCGCCTCGTCGATCCCGGGAGCTTCGTCGAGCTGGGCCTTCTCGCGCACTCCGACCGCCCCGAAGCGCGCGAGAAGAGCTGGAGCGACGGGCTCGTCACCGGTTTCGCCAAGGTGGGCGGCCGCGCGGTCGCGGTCGAGGCGACCGACCGCACCGTGTTCGCGGGCACCGAGGGGCATGTCTTCATCCGCAAGGCGGTGGCGCTGCACGCGCTCGCGGTGAAGCGCGGTCTGCCGGTCTTCAACCTCGCGGAGGGTGGGGGCCTGCGCATGCCCGACGGCATGGGCGCCGACGGCATCAGCAAGGCGCTGATGCGCCCCGAGACGCTGCAGGGCCTGCGCGAGGCGCCCCGGCTCACCGCCATCCTCGGCTCGAGCTTCGGACTGCCGACCTGGCAGGCGGTGACCTCCGACTTCGTCGTGCAGCTCGCCGGCACCGGCATGGCCGTGGCCGGACCGCGGATGCTCGAGGTCGCCACCGGCGAGCGGGTTTCGGAAGAAGAGCTCGGCGGCGCGAAGCTCCACGCCGAGACGACCGGGCAGGTCGACGTCGTCGCCGACACCGAGGAGCAGTGCATTGCGCACCTGCAGGCGGTGTTCGCCTACCTCCCGGCGAACGCGCGCGCCGCACCGCCCGCGGTCGCCGCGGCCGATCCGCCCGACCGGCCGGTCGACGAGCTCACCGCGATCGTCCCGACGCAGAAGAACCGCGGCTACGACATGAAGCGCGTCGTGCGCGTGGTGTTCGACGCCGGGTCGTTCTACGAGCTGAAGGCCGAATTCGGCCGCGCGCTCGTGACCGGTCTGGCGCGCCTCGCCGGCCGCCCGGTGGGCGTGATCGCCAACAACCCGCTGCGCAACGGCGGCGCCGCCGGACCCGACGAGTGCGACAAGGCGATCGACTTCACCTGCCTCTGCGACGCCTACTCGATCCCGATCGTGTACCTGCACGACATCCCCGGCTTCGCCGTCTCGAGCCAGGCGGAGCGCCGGCGCATGCCGACGCGCATCATGACCTGGGCGCAGGCGAACGCGGCCGTCACGGTGCCCCGCGCTTCCGTGATCCTGCGCAAGAGCATCGGCATGGCCTACGGCAACATGATGGGCGCGCTGCAGGGCGCCGACCTCCTCGTCGCCTGGCCGACTGCCGAGATCAACTTCACCGGCCCCGAGGTCGGGGTGAACGTCGTCTACCACCGCGAGATCCGGGCGGCGGCCGACCCCGCGGCCGCGCGCCGCGCGCTCCTCGGCCGCTGGGAGCAGGACAGCTCGCCCTACCGCGCCGCGGGCGAATTCCTCATCGACGACGTGATCGACCCGCGCGAGACGCGGCGCATCCTCTGCGCGTGGCTCGACGCGGCCTACGCGAACGGCCCGGTGGCGAGCGCGCGCCGCCTGGCGAACTGGCCCATGGGATTTTGACCCCGTGCCGCCGGTGCTCGCCACGATCAACGGCGTCGTGCTGAAAGTCGCGGTCGCCCCCGGCGACCGCGTGGCGCCGGGCGACGAGCTCGTCGTCGTGGAATCGATGAAGATGGAGATCCCGGTGGTCGCGGAGGCGACGGGCCGCGTCGAGGCAGTGCTGTGCGCCGAAGGCGAGACGGTGCGCGAGGGCGAGCCCCTCCTCCTGATCGGCGGCGCCTGAGCGAAGGGGAGGCGCGCATGGCCGAGACCCGCATCGAGCGCGACACCTTCGGCCCCATCGAAGTCCCGGCGGAGCGGCTGTGGGGCGCCCAGACCGAGCGCTCGCTGCGGTACTTCCGCATCTCCACCGAGCGCATGCCGCGCGAGCTCGTCGTCGCGCTCGCGCAGGTGAAGCGCGCGGCGGCCCTTGCCAACCGCGATCTCGGGCGGCTTGCGGCCGGCAAGGCCGGCGCGATCATGCGCGCCGCCGAAGAAGTGATCGCCGGAGACCACGATGCGGAGTTCCCGCTCGCGGTGTGGCAAACGGGCTCGGGCACGCAGACCAACATGAACATGAACGAGGTGCTCGCCAACCGCGGGTCGGAGCTCCTCGGCGGCCCGCGCGGCGAGGGGCGCCTGCTGCATCCGAACGACGACGTGAACCTCGGCCAGTCGTCGAACGACGTCTTCCCGACCGCAATGCACGTCGCCGCGGCGGTGGCGATCGCGCGCGAGCTCGAGCCGGCGCTCGCCGGCTTGCGCGGGGCGCTCGACGCCAAGGCGCGCGAGTTCGCCGACATCGTCAAGATCGGCCGCACCCACCTGCAGGACGCCACCCCGCTCACGCTCGGGCAGGAGTTCTCGGGCTATGTCGCGCAGCTCGACCTCGCGGCGCGCGCCGTCGCCGCGACGCTACCCGCGGTGCTCGAGCTCGCGATCGGCGGCACGGCGGTCGGCACGGGCGTCAACACCCACCCCGAGTTCGGCGACCGCGTCGCGGCGGAGCTCGCGCGTTCCGTCGGCCTCGCGTTCACGGCCGCGCCGAACAGGTTCGCCGCGCTCGCCGGCCACGAGGCGCTGGTGGCCGCGCACGGCGCGCTCAAGACGCTCGCCGCGGCGCTCACGAAGATCGCCAACGACGTGCGCTGGCTCGCGTCCGGCCCGCGGTCCGGCCTCGGCGAGCTCTCGCTCCCGGAGAACGAGCCCGGCAGCTCGATCATGCCGGGCAAGGTGAACCCGACGCAGAGCGAGGCGCTCACCATGCTCTGCTGCCAGGTGCTCGGCAACGACGCCGCGATCGGCTTCGCCGCCGCATCGGGCAACTTCGAGCTGAACGTCTTCAAACCGCTCATCGCGCACGCCTTCCTGCAGAGCGTGCGCCTGCTCGCCGACGGCATGCGCAGCTTCGACGAGCACTGCGTGCGGGGGATCGCGGCGAACCGCGCGCGCATCGCGGAGCTCCTCGGCCGGTCCCTCATGCTCGTCACCGCGCTCGCGCCGCACATCGGCTACGACCGGGCGGCCGAGATCGCCAAGCGCGCCCACCGCGAGGGCACGTCGCTCAGGGAAGCGGCGCTCGCGCTCGGCTACGTGAGCGCCGCGGACTTCGACCGCTGGGTGCGGCCGGAGGCGATGGTGGGGCCGGGCGGCGTTTGATCGGGATTTCAACGCAGGGGACGCAGAGAGCGCAGAGGCCCGCGGAGGGATGTCTTGCGTCGCGGGGGTTCCGCCGCCGCCGCGCCCCGTAAGCAAGACGCGGGACGAAGCAGCGACGCTGCGTTCCTCTGCGTTTCTCTGCGCCCTCTGCGTTGCCGCTTTCCCGACTCGCCGGCTGCGCCCCCTACCCTGCCACGCTCCGCGGCGTCACTTCTTCGCGTCGCGCTTCTCGGCGAGCTCGTCGGCGACGTGCTTCGAGAAGTCCTCGTACAGCCAGTTCAGCCGCGTCGAGTCGATGCCTCCGGCGAGGCCGCCGAGCGCGTAGGAGCTCTCCACGCGGAACTGGTACACGACCTTGCCCTCGCGGTCCGCGAGCAGGGCATCGCCGTAAATGTGGTCGTCCCCGGCCATGAAGCCCCACATCACGGCGCTGAAAGTCCCCCGCACGCGGATGTCGCGCACCACCACCTTCAGGGCATAGTCGCCGTCGGGCGCGACGAGGTTGCGTCCTTCGAGCGTGCGCTTGAGCGTCGCCGTGAAGGCGTCCAGGTCGAACTTGACGTTGTCGGGGAGCTGGCTCTTCGCCTCCGGCGAGAGCTCGACTGAATACCCCGAGAGCGCCCTGACCACGGGCCTCGGCTGGTCGGGCTCGGTCGGCCGGGTCACCTGCGTGGAGCAGGCGGCGAGCGCCAGCGCAAGCGCGAGCGTGCATGAAGTTCTCATCTTCCCCTCCTCGTGGTTTCGGATCGGGCGCCCCGTGAAGCGGTCGCCGTGCGCCGGGCCGCCCCGATTCCACAGCGAGTCACGCCTGCCGATCGAGCGACGACGCGCCCCGCTCCCTGGACGTTCTGTCGTCTGTCCTCCGTCCTCCCTCTTCCGACCCGGTCACCCGACGATGAACGAAGCCGCGCCCGTCGCGACGAGCTCGCCGGATTCGTTCTCGAGCTCCATGCGCACCGAGGCGACCTTCGAGCCGAGCCGCAGCACCGAGGCGGCGGCGAGGAAGTGCGCGCCGCGCCCGGGGCGCAGGTAGTCGATGCGCAGGTCGATGGTGCCGAGTTTGCGGAAGCGGCCGAGCTGCGCCTCGAGCGTCTCCTCGGGTTTGTCGTGCGCGAGGCGGACCATGATCGCGAAGCCGGCCATCACGTCGAGCACCGCGGAGACCACGCCGCCGTGGAGGATGCCGAGCGCGTAGTTGCCGACGAGGTCGGGGCGCATGGCGAACGCAAGCCGCGGGCGGTCGGGGTCGAACGACGCGATGCGCAGCCCGAGCGCCGCGTTGAACGGCACTTCGTCCTCGAACATCCTGCGGACCGCGTCCTCGAAGGCGCGCTGGGTGAAGGGTGTGTGGGCCATGGTTCTCTGCTCGAAAACGTTCAACGCAGGGGGCGCGGAGAGCGCAGAGGGGCGCGGAGGAGGGTCGGCCTCGCTTCGGCCGACACCCCACACAGCCGACATGCGCGAAGCATCGGCGCCCTCCACCGGTGCAGCGTTCACTCTGCGTGCCCCTGCGTCCTCCGCGGCCTCTGCGTTGAAGCCTCGCTCAGCAGCCAAGCTGCCGAGCGGCCAGATCCTTCATCACGCCCGAGCAAGGGGGCAAGCCCCCTTGCAGATCCCCCAACCCAGATGGATCCGCCCGCTCACCAGCCAAGCTGCCGAGCGGCCAGATCCTTCATCACGCCCGAGCAAGGGGGCAAGCCCCCTTGCAAATCCCCCAACCCAGATGGATCCGCCCGCTCACCAGCCAAGCTGCCGAGCGGCCAGATCCTTCATGATTTCTTCCGCTCCGCCGCCGATCGTCATCACCTTCACCTCCCGGTAGATGCGCTCGGGGCGCGTCCCGCGCATGAAGCCCATGCCGCCGAGGATCTGCACCGCCTCGTCGGCGCAGAGCTGCAGGGTGCGGGTGGCGAAGTTCTTCAGCATGGCGAGCCGCGCCGCGTCCGCGCGGCCCTCGCGCACCTGCCAGGCGCAGTCCTCGAGCAGCGCGCGCGTCGCCTCGATGCGCGTCTGCATGTCCACGAGCTTGTGCCGGATCACCTGCCGCTCGATGAGCGGCGCGCCGAAGGTCCTGCGCTCGCGCGCCCAGGCGAGCGCGTCCTCGAGACAGACTCTCGCGAACCCGTAGGCCGAGGCCGCGAGCCCGAGGCGCTCCATGTTGAAGTTCGCCATGATCGCGCGGAACCCCTGGCCTTCCTCGCCGACGAGGTTCGTGACCGGCACGCGCACGCCGTCGAAGCGCAAGCTCGCCGTGTCCGACATCCACCAGCCCATCTTGGCAAGGGGCGTGCGCGTGAACCCCGGCCGGTCGCGCTCGATCACGAGCAGCGACACCCCGGCCGCGCCCGGCCCGCCGGTGCGCACCGCCACCGTGTAGTCGTCGGCGCGCATGCCCGAGGTAATGAAGGTCTTTTCGCCGTCCACCACGTATTCGTCGCCCTCGCGCCGCGCGGTGGTGCGCAGGCTGGCGACGTCCGAGCCGCCGGAGGGCTCGGTGACGGCGAGCGCGCTGATGCGCGCGCCGGCGAGGATCGGCGGGAGCTTGCGCGCCTTCAGCTCGGGGCTGCCTGCGTGCAGGATCGGCGGCGCGCCGATGGTGTGCGAAAGGAGGCCCGCGACGAGGCCGCCCGCGCCCGCGCGCGCGAGCTCCTCGGAAGCGATCAGGTGATAGAAGACGTCGGCGGGCGTCCCGCCGTATTCCTCCGGATAGCCGATGCCGAGGAGCCCGATCGCGGCGGCGCGGCGGTAGAGCTCGCGCGGGAACGCGCCCGCCTCGTCCCACGCGTTCACGTGCGGCGTGATCTCCTGGGCGACGAAGCGGCGCAGCGTCTCGCGGAACGCTTCGTGCTCGGGCGTGTAATAGCGCGGGTCGCGCATCGCTCAGGCCGCCGGCTCGATGCGGGCGAGCAGCGCCCCCGGCGTCACCTGCGCGCCGGCCGCGACGGCGACCTCGGCCACGCGTCCCGCGACCGGCGCCTCGATCGCGTGCTCCATCTTCATCGCCTCGATCGCGACGACGAGGTCGCCGCGCGCCACCGTCTGCCCGGCCGCGACCGCGACCGCCGCCACCCGGCCGTTCATCGGCGAGCGCACCACGCCGTCCGCGCCGGTCGCTGCCGCGGCTGCGGGGTCGTAGGTTGCGTCGCGCAGCCGCAGGTCGCCCTCGGGAAGCGCGATGTCGATGCCGTCCTCCGCGATAACGGCGGAAACGATCCGGCGCACGCCTTCGACCTCGGCCTCGATCCGGACGCCACGCTCGCCGGGCAACGCCACCGCGACCGTCGCGCCGGCCACCGTCACGCGGTAGGCGTGACGCCCGGTCGGCTCGACGGTGGCGTCGAACTTGCGCCCGTGCCACTCGAGCCGCATCGGCTTCGCGCGCACGCCCGTGGAGGTCCAGTTGAACCACTCGGCCGGGCCGCGCCAGGGGCTCGCGCGCTCGTAGAGGAGCGCCGCGCCCAGAGCCAGCGCGGCCGGATCGGGCGCGTGCTCCGCCGCGGGCGGCAGGTGCTCGGCGACGAAGCCCGTGGTCGCCCTGCCCGCGACGAAGACCGGGTGGGCGATCGCCGCGGCGAGGTAGCCGCGGTTCGTCGGCACGCCGAGGAGCACGGTTTCGGCGAGCGCCGCCGCGAGCCGCCGCCGCGCTTCCTCGCGCGTTGCGCCCCAGGCGACGAGCTTGGCGAGCATCGAGTCGTAGTGCGGCGGCACCCGGTCGCAACGAGCGAGCGCGTGGTCCACGCGCACGCCCTCGGGCGGGATCCAGAGCCGCACCGGTCCGCTCGCCGGCGCGAATCCGTGCGCCGGATCCTCGGCGCACAGCCGCGCCTCGATGGCGTGGCCGCGGTACGCGATCTCGTGCTGAGCGAGCGGCAGCGGCTCGCCGCGCGCGACGCGGATCTGCCACTCGACGAGGTCGAGGCCGGTGACCAGCTCCGTGACCGGATGCTCGACCTGCAGCCGCGTGTTCATCTCCATGAACCAGAAAGCGCCGCTGGCCGGCTCGAAGAGGAACTCGACGGTGCCCGCGCCCACGTAGCCCGCGGCGCGGGCCGCCGCGACCGCTGCCGCGCCCATCCGCTCGCGGACTTCGGACGAAAGCCCGGGCGCGGGCGCTTCCTCGACGAGCTTCTGGTGCCGGCGCTGGATCGAGCAGTCGCGCTCGCCCAGATGCACCACGTTGCCGTGAGTGTCGCCGAACACCTGCACCTCGACGTGGCGCGCGTCGGCGACGGCGCGCTCGAGGAAGAGCGTCCCGTCGCCGAACGCGGCCTCGGCTTCCGACCGCGCGCTGGCGAGCGCCCCCGCGAGATCCTCGCGCCGCTCGACCCGCCGCATGCCGCGGCCACCGCCGCCGGCCGCGGCCTTGATCATCACCGGGAAGCCGATCGCGGCGGCCGCCTCGGCGAGCGCCGCCTCGGACTGGTCCTCGCCGTCGTAGCCCGGGGTCACGGGAACGCCCGCCGACTGCGCCAGCCGGCGCGCGGCGGTCTTCGATCCCATGGCGCGCATCGCCGCGGCCGGAGGTCCGATGAAGACGATCCCCGCCCGCGCGCACGCGTCGGCGAAGTCGGGGTTCTCCGAGAGGAAGCCGTAGCCGGGATGGATGGCGCCGGCGCCGGTGCGCTTCGCCGCGGCGATCAGCGCGTCGATGGCGAGGTAGGACTCGCGCGGCGCGGCGGGGCCGATCAGGACCGCCTCGTCGGCGGCGGCGACGTGCGCGCTTTCCGCATCGGCTTCCGAGTACACGGCGACGGTCGCATAGCCCATGCGCCGCGCGGTGCGGGCGACGCGGACGGCGATCTCGGCGCGGTTGGCGATGAGGATCTTGGTGAACATCGGGAAGGCTTCAACGCAGAGGACGCAGGGAGCGCAGGGTGCCGCGGGCGAGGAACGCCGCTGCCCGTCCCGTTCGCGCCGGTCCGGGCGCCGAACGAAGCGCGGGCCGCCACGGCCTGCGAACGATCATCTTCGGCGTTCCTCCGCGCCCTCTGCGTTGACGAGCTTCCGGCTCAGCGCCCGGGCAGCGTCCCCATGTACTTGCAGATGATCCCGAGCATCACCTCGTCGGCCCCGCCGCCGATCGAAGCGAGGCGCCCGTCGCGGTAGAGCCGCGACACCGGGTTCTCCCACGTGTAGCCCATCCCGCCCCAGAACTGCAGGCACGCATCCGAGACCTCGCGCAACAGGCGGCCGGCCTTGAGTTTCGCCATCGACGCGAGCTCGGTAACGTCCCGGCCCTCGACGTAGAGGTCGGTCGCGCGGTAGGTGAGCGCGCGCAGCGCCTCGACCTCGGTCTTGAGCTCGGCGAGGCGGAAGTGCACGACCTGGTTGTCGAGGATCGGCCGCCCGAAGGCCTTGCGCTCGCGGGTGTAGTCGATCGTGCTCCGGATCGCGTTCGCGAGGCCCTCGATCGCGTTCGCCGCCGCCCACAGGCGCTCCTCCTGGAACTGCATCATCTGGTAGGTGAAGCCGTTGCCCTCCTCGCCGATGCGGTAGCGCTGCGGCACGCGCACGTCGTCGAAGTGGATGAGCCCGGTGTCCGAGCTCATCATGCCGATCTTGCGGATCTTCTTTTCCTTGACAATGCCCTTCGTGTCCATCGGCACGATGATGAGCGACTTGTTGCGGTGCGCCGGCCCCTCGCCGGTGTTGGCGAGCAGGCACATCCAGTCGGCCTGCAGGGAGTTGGTGATCCACATCTTCGCGCCGTTGATCACGTAGTCGCCGCCCGCCTTGCGCGCGCTGGTGCGGATCGACGCGACGTCGGACCCGGCGCCGGGCTCGGAGACGCCGACGCACGCGACGTGGTCGCCGGCGATGGCGGGCGCGAGGAACTCGCGGCGCAGCTCGTCGGAGCCGAAGCGCGCGAGCGCGGGCGTCGCCATGTCGGTCTGCACGCCGATCGCCATCGGGACGCCGCCGCAGGCGATGTGGCCGAGCGTTTCGGCCATGACGACCGAATACGAGTAGTCGAGGCCGAGCCCGCCGTACTCGGGCGGCTTGGTGAGCCCGAGCATGCCGAGGCTGCCGAGTTTCTTGAACACCTCGTGCGCCGGGAAGATCTCGGCGGCCTCCCACTCGTCGACGTGCGGGTTGATCTCGTTGTCGATGAAGCGCTTGAGGTTGCGGCGCAGCTCTTCGTGCTCGTGCGTGAGTTGCATGGCCTACTCCGGAAAGGGTCCGCCACGAAGGCGCGAAGACGCGAAGGAGAGCTTCGTCCGGGCGGCGCGCGCGCGATCCGCCAGCGTCGCGGGCATCGGTGCCGGCCGAGGCCGCGACGCCGATCCGGCGCCCTCGTGTCTTCGTGTCTTCGTGGGGAGACTGGAGATGCGGATCTTCACGGCCGCGCCACCCCGAACTGCACCGGCCGCAGCGCCCGCGCGTCGGCCTCGCGGCAGACCGAGAGCGCGTAGCCGAGCACGTTGCGCGTGTCGCGCGGGTCGATCACCCCGTCGTCGAGCACGAGCGCGCTCACCGCGAACGCGCTCTGCTGGGCCTCGAAGGTGTCGACGATGCGCTTCTTCATAGCCTCGATCATCGCCGGGTCGGCGGTGCCCCCCTTGCGCTTCAGGCTCGCCTCGGTGACGATCGCCATCGTCGTGGCCGCCTGCTCGGCGCCCATCACCGCGGTCTGCGCGTTCGGCCAGGAAAAGAGAAATCTCGGCGCGTAGCCGTAGCCGCACATCCCGTAGTTGCCCGCGCCGAACGACGCGCCGCACATGAGCGTGATCTGCGGGACGTTGGCCGTGGACACGGCCTGGATCATCTTCGACCCGTGCTTGATCATGCCGGCCTGCTCGGACGCCTTGCCGACGATGTAGCCGGTGGTGTTCTGCAGGTAGAGGAGCGCGTGGCCGCTCTGGCAGCACGCCTGGATGAAGTGCGTCGCCTTGGTCGCGCCGGCGGGATCGAGCGGCCCGTTGTTGGTGACGATGCCCACGCGCTCGCCCTGCAGCGTCGCGTGGCCGACCACCGTCGCCGGACCGTAGAGCGCCTTGAACTCCAGGAAATCGGAGTCGTCCACGATGCGCGCGATCACCTCGCGCATGTCCACCGGCTTGCGGTAATCGGCGGGCATGATGCCGAGGAGCTCCTCGGCCGGATAGCGCGGCGGCCTCGCGTCCCGGTGCGCCGCCGCGCCCCAGCCGAGCGCCGCGACGATCTCGCGCGCGATGCGGATGCCGTCGGCGTCGTCCTCCGCGAGATACTCGCCCAGGCCCGACACGGTGGTGTGCATCTCCGCGCCGCCGAGCTCCTCCTCGGTGGCGATCTCGCCGGTCGCCGCCTTGAGGAGCGGCGGCCCGGCGAGGAACGCGCGCGCCCGCCCGCGCACCATGACGACGTAGTCGGACATCCCCGGCATGTACGCCCCGCCGGCGGTGGACGAGCCGTGCACGACGGTGACCACCGGGATGCCCGCCGCCGAGAGCTTCGCGAGGTTGTAGAAGATCGCGCCGCCGCGCAGGAACCCCGCGACGCGGTACTTGAGGAGGTTCGCGCCGGCGCTCTCGACCAGGTGCACGAACGGCAGCTTGTTGGCGAGCGCGAGGGCCTGCGCGCGCAGGATCTTCTCGAGGCCGCCTTCCTGGATCGCGCCGGCCTCGATGCCGGAATCGCTCGCGACCACCATCGAGCGCGTGCCCGACACGCTGCCGATGCCGGCGATCACGCCGCCGCCCGGCACCGACTTCTCGGGGTCCGGGTTGTCGAGGCAGTAGCCGGCGAGCGTCGAGAGCTCGAGCCACGGCGAGCCGGCGTCGAGCAGCCGCGCGATGCGTTCGCGCGGCAGCAGCTGCCCGCGCCTGGCGAAGAGCGGCGCCGATTCGGCCGATCGCGCGCGCGTGCGCGCCTCGATCGCGCGCAGCCGCTCGACGAGCGCGAGCATCGCGGCGCGGTTCGCCCGGAAGCCCTCCGACTCGACGTTGAGGCGCGATTCGATGACCGGCATGGCGCTACCCGGAGCCCTCGTCGCGCAACACCTGCGGCAGCGCGGCGAGGTGGAAGCCGTTGAAGGGCTCGTTCGCCCCGTTGCCGACCTGCGGCCAGATGCGCTTGGCGTTCGGCGCCGCGCCGTCCACGCGCAGGCACGCGCCCGAGACGAATGCCGCCGCCGGCGAGAGCAGGAACACGATCGCGGCGGAGACCTCCGACTCGGTGCCGAGCCGGCCGAGCGGCACGTTGCGGTGCAGGCCGCGGATCATCGGCCGGACCTCGGGCGGGTATCGGTCCATGCCGCTCGAGGCGATCCACCCGGGCGCGACGGCATTGACCCGCACCGGTGCCCACTCGAGCGCCGCGGTCTCGGTGAAGTTGAGCATGCCGGCGCGGGCCGCGCCCGAGTGGCCCATGCCGGGCATGCCCAGCCACATGTCGGCGACGATGTTCACGATCGCGCCGCCGCGGTCGGCCATCCACTGCGTGTAGCACTCGCGCGCGACGAGGAAGCCGCCGGTCAGGTTGTTGCGCACGACCGTGTCCCAGCCCTTCGCGGTGATCGCGGCGAGCGGCGCCGGAAACTGCCCGCCGGCGTTGTTGACGAGCGCGTCGATGCGTCCGTGCGCCGCGAGCACCTCGCCCACCATCGCCGCCACCGCCGGCTCCTCGCGGATGTCGCAGGGATGCACGCTCGCTCGCGCGCCCGCCTCGGCGATCTCGCGCTGCACCGCCTCGAGCTTCTCCCGCGTGCGGCCCACGAGCGCCACCGTCGCCCCGAGGCTCGCGAGCTCGTGCGCGGTGCAGCGGCCGATGCCGGAACCGCCGCCGGTGACGATCGTCACCTGCCCCTCGAAGAGGCCGGGACGGAAGACCGAGCGATAGCCCATGCGCGCAGACGGATCAGGGGTCGGAAACGGGGGCCGCAGCGGCGCGGCCGGCCACCTACCAAGCGGTTGCTTGGTAATTCTGTGGGGCGCCGGTATCATTCGTCAATCGCTCGCGCGCCGGCGCCGCCGCGCGGCGCGCCCCGCACCACCCCCGCAAACGGAGTCCCGCCATGACCGAAGCGATGATCTTCGACGCGCTGCGCACGCCGCGCGGCAAGGGCAAGAAGGACGGCAGCCTGTACGAGGTCAAGCCGGTCGACCTGCTGGCCGGCCTGCTGGCCAAACTGCAGCAGCGGCTCGACTTCGACCCGGCGGCGGTCGACGACGTGGTCATGGGCTGCGTCACGCCGATCGGCGACCAGGGCGGCGACATCGCCAAGACCGCCGCGCTCGCCGCCGGCTGGGACTGGAACGCCGCCGGCGTGCAGTTGAACCGCTTCTGCGCGTCGGGGCTCGAGGCCGTGAACATCGCTGCCCAGAAAGTGCGCTCCGGCTGGGAGGACCTCGTCGTGGCCGGGGGCGTCGAGTCGATGTCGCGCGTGCCGATGGGCTCCGACGGCGGGCCTTGGGCGATGGACCCGGAGACGAACCTGAACACCGGGTTCGTCCCGCAGGGCATCGGTGCCGACCTCCTGGCGACGCTCGAGGGCTTCTCGCGAGAGGACGTCGACGCCTTCGCATTCAGGTCGCAGCAGAAGGCCGCCGCCGCGCGCGAGGCCGGCCGCTTCCAGCGCTCGGTGGTCCCGGTGCGCGACGCGATCGGCCTCGAGATCCTCGCCGAGGACGAGTTCATCAAGCCGCGCACGACGCTGGAAGGGCTCGCCGCCCTGAAGTCCTCGTTCGAGCAGCTCGGCGCGATGGGCTACGACGCCGTGGCGCTGCAGAAATACCCGCAGGTCGAGCGCATCCGGCACGTCCACACCGCCGGCAACTCGTCGGGGATCGTGGACGGCGCCGCCGCGGTGCTGATCGGCTCGGAGGAAAAGGGCCGCGCGCTCGGCCTCGCCCCGCGCGCGCGCGTCGTCGCGACCGCGTTGGCCGGCTCCGACCCCACCATCATGCTCACCGGCCCGATGCCGGCGACGCGCAAGGCGCTCGCCAAGGCGGGGTTGACGATCGACGAGATCGACCTCTTCGAGGTGAACGAGGCGTTCGCCGCGGTGGTGCTCCGCTACATGAAGGAGCTGGGCGTCCCGGAGGAGAAGGTGAACGTGAACGGCGGCGCGATCGCGCTCGGCCACCCCCTGGGCGCGACCGGCGCGATGATCCTCGGCAACCTGGTGGACGAGCTCGAGCGGCGCAAGCTCCGCTACGGGCTCGCGACCCTGTGCGTCGGCGGCGGGATGGGGATCGCGACGATCGTGGAGCGCCTTTAGGGCCGAGGACACTCGACACAGTGGACGCGGATAGAGCGGAAAGGCGCCAACGCCGAGGTCGCGGAGCACGCAGGGAGCCGCAGAGGGGAGTCTTTCCCCTGGCTCGCGCTTGCGCCCGGCGGGCGGCAGAGCGACTGCGCGGGCCCTCGACGCCTTCTTCCCCGCGCTCGCCTCCGACCTCTGCGCCCGCTGCGTTCAAGCCTTTCTCCCTCACGAACATGCAAGGTGTGCGTCGTCACGACAAGGGACGCGGACCGCGCGGAGAGCCGCCGCGCAAGACGGCGAGACCGCTGCTTCGGCCCCTCGCGGGCCGCCCGTCGCGCCGGGCCGCGGTCCGAGAGGTCCTCTCCCTGCGTGCCTCTGCGTCCTCTGCGCCCTCCGCGTTGAAGCTTTTCCCCGCACGAACATGAAATCCATCCGCTACGACCAGGACGCCGACGGCGTCGTCACCCTCACCTTCGACGAGCCGAACTCGCCGGTCAACGTGATGAGCGCGGCCTGGCAGGCGTCGTTCAACGAGGCCGTCGACCGCCTCGACGCCGGGAAGGACTCGATCCGCGGCGTCATCCTCGCCTCGGCCAAGACGACCTTCTTCGCCGGTGCGGACCTCAAGGCCGTGATGGCGCTCGAGGAAGCCGACGCGGCGCAAGCCTTCCGCGAGATCGAGGCGGTCAAGGCGCGCTTCCGCAAGCTCGACCGGCTGGGCAAGCCGGTCGTCGCGGCGCTCAACGGCACGGCCCTCGGCGGCGGCTTCGAGATCGCGCTCGCGGCGCACCACCGCATCGCCGTCGACGATCCCGGGATCCAGCTCGGCTTTCCCGAGGTGACGCTGGGCTTGCTGCCGGGCGCGGGGGGCGTGACGAAGATGGTGCGCCTGCTCGGGCTCGAGGCCGCGTTCCCGTATCTCGTCGAGGGCAAACTCTTCGGCGTGCGCGAGGCGGCGAAGCTCGGCCTCGTCCACGAGCTCGTGCTCACGCCCGAAGGGCTCCGCGCGCGCGCGCGCGAGTGGATCGCGGCGAACCCCTCGCCCGTGCAGCCCTGGGACGACCCGAAGCACCGCATCCCCGGCGGCACGCCGTCCACGCCCAGGATCGCGCAGATGCTCGCGGTCGCGCCGGCGGCGCTCGTCGAGAAGACGCGCCACAACTACCCGGCGCCCGAGGCGATCATGGCGTGCATGGCCGAGGGCGCGGCGGTGGACTACGACACCGCGATGCGCATCGAGAGCCGCCATCTCGCGCGGCTGATGGTCGGGCAGAACGCCAGGAACATGATCAAGGCGTTCTTCTTCGACATGAACGCGGTGAAGTCGGGCGCCTCGCGGCCGAAGGGGCCGGCGAAGTGGCGGGCGACGCGGGTCGGCATCCTCGGCGCCGGGATGATGGGCTCCGGCATCGCCTGGGCGAACGCGACGCGCCGCGTGCCCTGCGTGCTCAAGGACATCGACCTCGCGCGCGCCCAGAAGGGCCGCGACTACACCGCGAGGCTCCTCGCGAAGCGCGTGCAGCAGGGGCGCATGACCGAGAGCGAGGCCGAGGCGACGCTCGCGCTCGTCACGCCGGCGGCGGCGAACGCCGACCTCGCCGGCTGCGACCTCGTGATCGAGGCGGTGTTCGAGAACCGCGAGCTCAAGGCGCAGGTGACGCGCGAGGTGGAGCCGCTGCTCGCGCCTGACGGGATCTTCGCGTCGAACACCTCGACGCTGCCGATCACGAGCCTCGCGCGGGCGTCCGCGCGCCCGGAGCGCTTCGTCGGGCTGCATTTCTTCTCGCCGGTGGACAAGATGCGGCTCGTCGAAATCATCCGCGGGCGGGAGACGTCCGACGAGACGCTCGCGCGCGCCTACGACTACGTCCTGCAGATCGGCAAGCTGCCGATCGTCGTGAACGACTCGCGCGGATTCTTCACGAGCCGCGTGTTCGGCACGTTCGTCATGGAAGGCGTGGCGATGCTGGAGGAAGGCATTCCGGCCGCCGCCGTCGAGAACGCGGGCCGGCAGGCCGGCATGCCGGTCGGCCCGCTCGCGGTGGTGGACGAGACCTCGCTCTCGCTCGCCGTGCACGTGCGCGAGGAGATGCGCAAGGACCTCGAGGCCGAGGGCAAACCCTATGTCGTGCAGCCAGGCGAGGCGCTCGTCCTGCGCATGGTGAAGGAGTTCGGACGCCCGGGCCGCGCCGGGGGCGGCGGGTTCTACGACTATCCGCAGGGCGCGCCGAAATCGCTCTGGCCGGGCCTGAAGCAGTTCGAGAAACCGGACGTCGCGTGGGACGTGCAGGAGCTGAAGGACCGGCTCCTCTACCGCCAGGCGATCGAGACCGCGCGTTGCCTGCAGGAGGGCGTGCTCGCGAGCGTGCACGACGCGAACATCGGCTCGATCTTCGGCATCGGCTTCCCGGCCTGGACCGGGGGCGCGCTTCAGTTCATCAACTCGGAGGGCCCGGCGAAGTTCGTGGCGCGGGCCGACGCGCTCGCGGCGAAGCATGGGCCGCGGTTCGCGGTGCCCGAGATCGTGCGCGCGAAGGCCGCCGCCGGCGAGCTGTTCACGTAAGGCCCCGGAAGCTTCAACGCGGAGGACGCAGAGGAACGCAGGGTGATGGCTTCGTCGCACCGCGAGCCGACGTCCCGCGGCCGGGACGCCGGCGAGGGCAGCCGGACCCTGGCGATGCAAGGCGTCTCTCTGCGAGCCTCCGTGCTCTCTGCGTCCTCTGCGTTGAGAATCGAGGCATCCACCCACCCCGCCCGAACGGAACGAAACCATGTCGCTTCCCCCCGTGCTCTCGAACCTCGCCCTGCCCGTCATCGGCTCGCCGCTCTTCATCGCCAGCAACCCGGAGCTGGTGGTCGAGCAGTGCAAGGGCGGGATCGTCGGCTCGTTCCCGGCGCTGAACGCCCGGCCGAAGGACGAGCTCGAGCGCTGGATCGACCGCATCGAGGGCGAGCTCGCGGCGCACAAGGCCGCGCACCCGGATGCCGTCGTCGCCCCCTACGCGGTGAACCAGATCATCCACAAGTCGAACGACCGGCTCGAGCACGACCTCGAGGTGTGCATCCGGCGCAAAGTCCCGATCATCATCTCCTCGCTGCGCGCCCCGAACGAGATCATCCCGGCGGTGCACGGCTACGGCGGCATCGTGCTGCACGACGTCATCAACGTGCGCCACGCGCAGAAGGCGCTCGAGGCGGGCGTCGACGGCCTGATCCTCGTCTGCGCCGGCGCCGGGGGGCACGCCGGGATGCTCTCGCCCTTCGCGCTCCTCGGCGAGATCCGCAGGTTCTACGACGGCTGCGTGGTGCTCGCCGGCGCGATCACGCGCGGCGAGCACGTGCTCGCCGCGCAGGCGATGGGCGCCGACCTCGCCTACATGGGCACGCGCTGGCTCGCCACGCCCGAGGCGAACGTGAGCGACGCCTACCGGCAGACCATCGTCGAGTCCGCGGCCGCGGACATCGTCTACACCGATCTCTTCACCGGGGTGCACGGCAACTACCTGCGCTCGAGCATCGTCAACGCCGGCTTCGATCCGGCGAATCTGCCGAAATCCGACCCGTCGAAGATGGACTTCGGCTCGGGCGGCAACCAGGGGAAGAAAGCCTGGCGCGACATCTGGAGCGCCGGCCAGGGCGTCGGGCAGATCGACGCGGTCGCGCCGGCGGCGGAAGTGATCGCGGCGCTGAAGGCGGAGTATGCTGCGGCGAAGCGGCGGCTGTGCGGGTGACGCAAGGCATCAACCCAGAGGGCGCGGAGAACGCAGAGGAACGCAGAGTGATCGCTGCAGCGATGCCGGCAGCGGACCTCCCGCGCAACGCGGGCGAGGACGGCCGAACCCCGGCGACGCGAGACATCCCTCTCTGCGGCCTTCTGCGCCCTCTGCGTTTCGACACCCGATGACATGAACAGCGTCTGCGTCTTCTGCGGCTCCAGCGCCGGCAACGACGCCGCCTACGCGGAAGCGGCGCGGCGCATGGGCGAGGCGCTCGTGCGCCGCGGCCTCACGCTCGTCTACGGCGGCGGCCGGATCGGCCTCATGGGCGAGATCGCGCGCGCGGTCCTCGAGAACGGCGGCCGCGCGATCGGCGTGATCCCGGAGGCGCTCCTGCGCAAGGAGCTCGCCTACGACGACCTGACCGAGCTCCACGTCGTGCGCACCATGCACGAGCGCAAACAGATGATGGCCGACCTCGCCGACGCCTTCGTCGCCATGCCCGGCGGCTACGGGACGTTCGAGGAGTTCTGCGAGGTGCTCACCTGGGCGCAGCTCGGCATCCACGCCAAGCCGTGCGCGCTCTTCAACGCGAACGGCTACTACGACGGCCTGCTCGCGCTCTTCGACCACGCGGTCGCCGAGGGCTTCGTGCGCCCGCTGCACCGCGCGATGGTGCTCGCGGAGGCCGAGCCCGACGCGGTGCTGAACGCGCTCTCGCGCTACGTGCCGCCGCCGGTCGAGAAGTGGCTCGACGTCTCGCGCGCCTGAGCCGGCGGCCATGAGCCGCGTGCGCCGCCTCGCCGGCCTCGCACGCTCGCTCGCGATCTACCACGGCTCGCCGCTCCGCACCCGGCGGCTCGCGCGCCTCTACCGGCCCTTCGTCGCGCCCGGCGCGCTCGCCTTCGACGTCGGCGCGCACGCCGGCGACCGGGTGCGCGCCTTCCGCCGGCTCGGCGCGCGCGTGGTCGCCGTGGAGCCGCAGCCCGACTTCGTGCGGCTGCTCGGCGCGTTCTTCGGCGAGGATCCGAACGTCGCGGTCGTCGCCGCGGCGGTGGGTCGCGAGGCGGGCGAGGCGGCGCTCCTCGTGTCGGAGCGCACGCCGACCGTGACGACGCTGTCGCACGCCTGGGCCGCGCGGGTCGCCGCCGATCCGGCGTTCCGCGGCGTCTCGTGGCGGCCCGGCCCGCGCGTCCCGGTGACGACGCTCGATGCGCTGGCCGACGCGCACGGCACGCCCGACTTCGTGAAGCTCGACGTCGAGGGCTACGAGGCCGAGGCCCTCGCGGGCCTCTCGCGGCCGATCCGCGCCCTCTCGTTCGAGTACGTGGGCGCCGCCCGCGAGACGGCGCTCGCCTGCGTCGAGCGGCTCGAGACGCTCGGCCGCTACGAGTTCAACTGGTCGCCGGGCGAGACGCAGCGGCTCGCGTCGGGCGATTGGGTCGGCGCGGGGACGATCCGCGCCTTCCTCGCGGGGCTAGCCCCCGGGCGCGGGTCGGGCGACGTCTACGCGCGTCTTGTCGACTGAGCCGAAGGCGGCGACGAGCACCGCGGTGAGCTCGTGCATGCGCGCGATCGCGTGGGGCGCCGGCTGGAGGCCGCGCACGAACCCATGCGCGACGAGCGCATCGAGCAGGCCGGCGCGCGCGGTGATGACGTGCACCGGGACGTGCCACGAGGCTCTCTCGCCGGCGACGCCCGCCGGCGGCTGGTGGTCGCCGAGCACCACGAGCACGAGGTCGTCGCCGGCACGCTCGCGAACGTAGCCCGCGAGCCAGGCGAGCACGTAGCTCACCGCGTCGCCGTAGGCGGTCTCGAGGTCCGACCACTCGGCCTTGCCGTTCCCCGTGCCTGCCGCGTCGGGCCCCGACGCCGCGACGCGCGCCCAGTCGGCGTCGTAGGGCGGCGTCGGCCGGAACGGCGCGTGGGTGGTGATCGTCGGGAAGAACACGAAGCGCGGCCGCCCCGGCGCGACGCCCTCTTCCAGCCGGGCCAGCCGGGCGAGCGCGTACTGGTCCGGGATGCGCCACCATCCGAAGGCCGGTCCGCGGTAGTCGAGCTCGCGCGCGCCGTAGATCGCGTCGAACCGGTAGAACGCCGCGCCCTCGCGCCAGTCCTGGCGCAGCCCGGGCATCAGCGCGACCGTGCGGTAGCCGCGCTCGGCGAACGCCGTCGCGAGCGACGGGCGCCGCGAGTTGAGGAGCAGGTTGTAGGCGTCGCCCTCGCGCACTTCGACGCCGGAGAGCAGGCTCGCGTGCGCGAGCCAGGATCCGCCGCCGAAGGTCGGCGACTCGACGAACGCCGAGACGACGCCGCGCCCCGTGGACGCGATCGCCGCGGCGAGCAGCGCCCGCCGCGGCGCGAGCCGGCCCGCGAGCACCGGCCGCTCGTAGGTCGCGGCGCCGTAGGACTCCACGAAGATCACGAGCACGTCGGCGCGACCGAGCCGCTCGAAGCGCCCGCTGAAGTCCGGGCTCGCGCCGAGCGCGCCGGCGGCGCCCGAGAGCGAGCGCGCGAGCACCTGCACCTGGCGCGCGTACGCCAGGCTCACCGGATCGGCGAACCAGCCCGGCGCGAAGGGATAGGCCGCGCAGGCGCCGGCGGCGGCGAGCGCGAGCCAGCGGCGCGGCGCGGTCCGCGCGAGCGCGCGCGCGACGCTCGCCCACGCCCAGCGCGCGAGGACGTAGAGCGCGGCGATGCCGGCGACGGCAAGCGCCGTCCCGGCCGCGACCGACCACGCGGGCGCCGCCTCGACGAACATGGCGGCGACGCGCGGGACGTGCGGCAGGTCGTGGTAGAGGTTGACCGGCCGGCCGTAGAGCTCGCGCGCGGTCACCTCGGCGTAGCGGCCGAGGACGAGCAGGACCGTGAGCGCCGCGAGCGCCGTCGTCGTCCACGGCGGCGGCGCTCCGCGGCGCGCCGCGACGAGCGCGAGCGCGAGCAGGGCGAGGGCGAGCTCGATCGAGAGCGCCGGCTCGGGCCGGACCCAGAGCGTCGGCCAGACGTTGCCGAAGGTGAGCGCCGCGTTGAGCAACACGAGCGCGACGAGCAGGGCGAGCGTCGCGCGCGCGGTCACGACGGCGCGCCCCTGCGCCGCGCGAGCCAGGCCGTGTCGATCGCGAACGACGCGCCCAGGAGCGCGAGCGCCGCGGCCGCCAGGGCGCCGCTCACGGGCGGATCGACCGCGAGCGCGGCGACGAGCGCGACCATCTGGGTCGCCGCGGCGGTCTGGCGTCGCGCGCTCGGCGGCAGGGGCCGGCGCATCCATGGGAGCAGCACGCCCGCGGCGACGAACACGTAACGCAGCGCACCGGCGGCGAGGACCCACGCGCCCGCCCTGCCCGTCTGCCACGCCAGGATCGAGAGCACGAGCACGAGCGCGGCGTCGGTCTCCATGTCGAAGCGCGCGCCGAAGGCGCTCGCGAGGCCACTCGCGCGCGCGAGCCGCCCGTCGACGAAGTCGAGCGCGACCGCGATCCCGCCCGCCGCCGCCGCGAACGCCGCGAGCGGAGGATCGGCGCCCTCGCCGACGAGACCCGCGAGCAGCGCCGCGAGCGCGGCGCGGACGAGCGTGACGCCGTTCGCGGCGCCGAAGCGGTCGAACGGATGCGCGTCGAGGTTCGCGACGACGAGCGTGCCCGCGGCGAGGAACGCGGCGCCGGTTTTCGCGACGTAGGCCGGCGAGAGCCCGAGCGCCGCCGATGCCGCGGCGGCCGCGAGCAGGGTGAGGGCGAGTACCGCGCCCACCGCCGCCGTGGCGCGTCGCGCGAGCGCGCCGCGCGCCGTCGTTCCGCTCTTCACCCACATCGCCTGGCCGATCGACACGAAAGGGGCCGCAGCCCTTCTTCAATCTCCGGAGCCAACGCCGCAAGGCGCGTCCGTCGCTCGGGCGGAGCCTGCGCGCAAGGCGTTCGTCGGGGTCGTTCCGGCATGACGCGTCACGCTGCTAGTATCGCTGCACCCCGACTCTGCCCGCCCGCGCGCCGTGAGCGACCCGCACGCCCTCGCATTCTGGATCACCGGCCCGTCCCGTGGCGAGATACGGGCCGAAGCGCTCCCCCGCCGGGGGCCGGACGAGGTGCGCGTGCGGGCGCTCTTCAGCGGCGTGAGCCGCGGCACCGAGACGCTCGTGTATCGCGGCGAAGTGCCCGAAGCCGAATACGGCCGGATGCGCGCGCCGTTCCAGGCCGGCGCGTTCCCGGCGCCGGTGAAGTACGGCTACGCCAGTGTCGGCGTCGTCGAGGAAGGGCCCGATGCGCTGGCCGGCCGCGCGGTCTTCTGCCTGCATCCGCACCAGACGCGCTACGTCGTGCCGGCGGCGGCGGTGCGCCCGATCCCCGACGCGGTGCCGCCGGCTCGCGCGGTGCTCGCGGCGAACATGGAGACCGCCGTGAACGCCCTGTGGGACGCGAACCTGCGCGCCGGCGACCGCGTCGCCGTGGTCGGCGCGGGCGCGCTCGGCTGCCTGGTCGCGCGGCTCGTGGCGCGCACGCCCGGATGCGATGTCGAGCTCGTGGACGTGAATCCGCGCCGCGCCGAGCTCGCGCGCGTGCTCGGCGCGCGTTTCGCGCTGCCCGCCTCGGCGAGGGGCGATGCCGATCTCGTCGTGCACGCGAGCGGTGCGCCCGAGGGTGCACGCGTCGCGCTCGAGCTCGCAGGCTTCGAGGCGACGGTGCTGGAGCTCTCGTGGTACGGCACGCGTGAGGTGGCGCTGCCGCTCGGCGGGCGCTTCCACGCGCAGCGCCTCGCGCTCAAGTCCTCCCAGGTCGGCAACGTCGCTGCCGCGCAGCGCGCGCGCTGGACGCGCGAGCGGCGCCTCGACCTCGCGCTCGCGCTGCTCGACGACCCGGCGCTCGATGCGCTCGTCACCGGCGAGGACCGTTTCGCCGACTTGCCGCAGGCAATGGCGCGGCTCGCCACTGCGGCGGGCGATACGCTCTGCCACCGCATCCGCTACGGGTAGGCCCGCCATGTACACCGTGTGCGTCCGCGACCGCTTCATGATCGCCCACAGCTTCCGCGGCGAGGTCTTCGGACCCGCGCAGCGCCTGCACGGCGCGACCTACGTGGTCGATGTCGCCTTCATGCGTCCGGCGCTCGATGCCGACGGCCTCGTCGTGGACATCGGCCGCGCCGGAGCGGCGTTGCGCGAAACGCTCGCGGCGCTCGACTACCGCAACCTCGACGAGCTGCCCGAGTTCGCCGGCTCGAACACCACCACCGAGTTCCTCGCGAAAACCGTTTTCGACCGCATGCACGCGGCGATCCGCGCCGGGAAGCTCGGCCGGACCGCGCACGCGCTGGCGCGCATGAAGGTCACGCTGCACGAGTCGGACGTCGCCTGGGCGTCGTACGAGGCCGACCTCGCGCCCTGATGCGCTCGCTCGACTTCGTCCTCCCGGGCGACCCTGCGACGCTCACGGGCGGCTACGAATACGGCCGGCGCGCCGTCGCGGGGCTGCGCGACCTCGGCTGGGACGTTCGCGTCCACTCGCTCGACGCGAGCTTCCCGGCGCCCACCGCGGCGGCGCTCGCGCACGCGCGCCGCACGCTCGCGGGCATCCCTTCCGGCGGCCTCGTGCTCGTCGACGGCCTGGCCCTGGGCGCGATGCCGGATGTCGCCGCGGCGGAAGCGTCGCGGCTCGCGCTCTGCGCCCTCGTGCATCATCCGCTCGCGGAGGAGACGGGCCTCGCCGCGGGCGAGGCCGCGCGGCTGCGCGCCTCCGAAACCCGCGCGCTCGCGGCAGTGCGCAAGGTGATCGCGACGAGCGCCGCCACGGCGCGTGCGCTCGCCGCCTACGGCGTGAGCGCGCCACGCATCGCGGTGGTGCAGCCCGGTACCGATCCGGCGCCGCTCGCGCGCGGCTCGGGCGGTCCCGGGCTCGCGCTCGTCTGCGTCGCCTCGCTCACCCCCCGCAAGGGCCACGAGCGCCTCCTCGCCGCGCTCGGCGCCCTCGCCGATCGCGCCTGGCACCTCACGTGCGCCGGGAGCCTCGAGCGCGCTCCCGCGACGGCGGCGCGCGTGCGGCGCGCGATCGCCGAACTCGGGCTCGGGCACCGCGTCACACTCGCCGGCGAGCTCGACCGGCAGCGGATCGATGCCCTCTACGACCGCGCCGACGCGTTCGTGCTCGCGACGTTCCACGAGGGCTACGGCATGGCGCTCGCCGAGGCGCTCGCGCGCGGGCTGCCGGTCGTGAGCACACGCGCCGGCGCGGTACCGGACACCGTGCCCGGGGACGCGGGTTTGCTGGTCCCGCCGGGTGACGCTGCGGCGCTGCGCGACGCCCTCGCACGCCTCCTCGACGAGCCGGAGCTTCGGGATCGGCTCGCGGCGGGCGCGCGGCGCGCGCGCGAGCGCCTGCCGACGTGGCCCGACGCGTGCGCGCGGCTCGCGGCGGCGCTCGTGACGGCGGCTTGACGCGATGAGCGGCTTCAGCGAGCAGTGGCTCGCGCTGCGCGAGGGTGCGGACGCGGCGGCGCGCGCCGCGGCGCTCGTGCCAGCGATCCGGCCGCGCGACGGACGCACGGCCGTCGTCGTCGACCTCGGCGCGGGCACCGGCGCGAATCTGCGCTGGCTCGCGCCGCGGCTCGCCTGCCCGAGCCGCTGGATCGCCGTCGATCACGACGCGGCGCTCCTCGCGCGCATCACGGCGCGGCCGTTCCCCGAGGGCACGGCAGTCGAGCCGCTCGCGCTCGACCTCGCGCAGGCGCTCGATCGCGTCCCGTTCGCGCAAGCCGACCTCGTCACCGCCTCGGCGCTGCTCGATCTCGTCTCCGAGGCGTGGCTCGAGCGCCTGGCCGCCGCCTGCGCGGCGGCACGCGTGCCGGTGCTCTTCGCGCTCACCTACGATGGCCGCGTCGCATGGACGCCGCGCGAGCGCGGCGACGAGACGGTGCGCGAGCTCGTGAACCGCCACCAGCGCGGCGACAAGGGCTTCGGGCCCGCGCTCGGACCGGCCGCGGCCGGCCGCGCGGCGGCGCTCTTCGCGGCGCGCGGCTACGAAGTGTCGAGCGCAGCGAGCGACTGGACCCTGGGGCCCGAGGAAGCAGCGCTGCAATCCGCGCTCGTCGCCGGATGGCTCGAGGCCGCGCTCGAAGTCGCGCCCGCGGAGCGCGCGGCGCTCGCGGACTGGGCGGCGCGCCGCCGGGCCTGGATCGCGAGCGGCGCCTCGCGCCTCGCCGTGGGCCACGTGGACCTCGGCGGCCTGCCCGAAAGGCGCAACGCGGAGGACGCAGAGGGCCGCAGAGAGAATCGTTCGACGAGCTTGCGTGGCGACGGGAGCGCGCGGGCGCTGCCCGCGGGAGCCCCGTGCGGAGCTCCGGCGGCCCGCCTAGCCGTGCAACGCTTGACCCGGCCAACCCGGAAGCCAGAGCTCTGCGGCGCTCCGCGTCCTCTGCGTCCTCCGCGTTGAGCCCTTGCGGTTCTCCGGTGCTACAGCACCCGCGCGATCCCCGGCGCTTCGCCGCAGGCCGCGCCGCCGCCCAGGTCGAAGTCGAACAGTACGTCGTTCCCGAGCCGGAAGATGCGGTGCGGCGCCCGGAGCGCGTCGCCGAGGCGCGCGGCCGGCGCGAGACGCAGGCCCGGCCGGCCCGCGCCGATCACGAGGGGCGCGACGGTCACGTGCAGGCGATCGAGCAGGCCCGCGGCGAGGAACGCCGAGACGGTGAACCCGCCGCCCTCGACGAACACCGCGTGGCAACCGCGCCGGTGCAGCAGTTCGAGCACCGCGGCCGGGTCGAGCAGCCCGCCGCGCAGCGGGACGCCAGCGAGCTCCGCCTGGCCCACCCGGTTGTCCGCCGCCGCGCGGGCGGCGTCGCAGATCACCAGCGTCGGCGCCTTGCCGTCGCTGAAGAGGCGATGGCCGGGCGCGAGGCGACGGCGCGGATCGAGCACGACGCGCAGGGGATTGGGCCCGTCCACGAGCCGCGTGGTGAGCCGCGGGTCGTCCGCGGCGACGGTCGCCGCGCCGACGACGACGGCATCGCAGAGCGCGCGCAGGCGGTGCAGATGGACGATGTTCTCCTCGCCGTTCACCGAGCGCGACTCGCCGGCCGCCGTCGCCACGAAGCCGTCGAGGCTCTGCCCGAGGTGGCCGATCGTCAGCCTCCGGCCGGGCCGCGCCCCGCAGAGCGGCAGGTAGAGCGCGAGCCGCGGGTCCTCGACACCGTCCGCGCAGGGCGTCCAGCCCGTGTCCGGACGCCAGGCGAGCTGCGCGTCCGTCCCGCCGGTCTCGACGAGGCGCCCGTCCTCGGCGAGGGCGAACGCGCGCGGTGCGTCGTCGCGAAGCTCGCGCGCGGCGCGCGATGCGGCGCGAAGCAGGGTCCAGACGCGGTCGGATCGGAGCATGGGCGGGCGGCGCGGCGGCTTGGGCCGATGGTAGTCGAGATCGGGCGCGCGCAGCCGGAGCCGCGGCAGGGCGAGCCGCGCTGCTAGAATCGCGTTCCGCCGCCAAGGCCGCGCCAGAAGACCCCGAATGGGCATCCTCAAGACCGCCGTCAACCCGCGCTCGGTGGAGTTCCGCGCCAATGCGCACCAGATGAGCGCGCTGGTCGCGGACCTGCGCGAGAAAGTCGCGCAGGCGGGGCTCGGCGGCGACGAGGCCGCGCGCGCGAAGCACGTCGCCCGCGGCAAGCTGGTGCCGCGCGAGCGCGTGCGCACGCTCCTCGATCCCGGCTCGCCCTTCCTCGAGCTCTCGCAGCTCGCCGGCTACGGCATGTACGGCGACGACGCGCCCGGCGGCGGCGTGATCACCGGCATCGGCCGGATCTCGGGCCGCGAATGCGTCGTCGTCGCGAACGACGCCACCGTGAAGGGCGGCACCTACTTCCCGATCACGGTGAAGAAGCACGTCCGCGCGCAGGAGATCGCCTGGCAGAACCACCTGCCGTGCGTCTACCTCGTCGACTCCGGCGGCGCGAACCTGCCGACCCAGGACGAAGTGTTCCCCGACCGCGACCACTTCGGCCGCATCTTCTACAACCAGGCCAACATGTCGGCCGCGGGCATCCCGCAGATCGCCGTGGTGATGGGCTCGTGCACCGCGGGCGGCGCCTATGTCCCGGCGATGAGCGACGAGACGGTGATCGTCCGCAACCAGGGCACGATCTTCCTCGGCGGCCCGCCGCTCGTGAAGGCCGCGACCGGCGAGGTCGTGACCGCAGAGGAGCTCGGCGGCGCGGACGTGCACACGCGCCAGTCCGGGGTCGCCGACCACTACGCCGTCAACGACCAGCACGCGCTCGCGATCGCGCGGCGCATCGTCGCCAACCTCAACCGCGTGAAGGCGGTCGCCCTCGCCGTGCGCGAGCCGCGCGAGCCGCTGTACGCGCCCGAGGAGCTCGGCGGCGTGATCCCGGCGGACACGCGCAAGCCCTACGACGTGCGCGAGGTGATCGCGCGCGTCGTGGACGGCTCCGAGCTCGACGAGTTCAAGCAGAACTACGGCACGACGCTCGTGACCGGCTTCGCGCACGTCTGGGGCTACCCGGTCGGCATCGTCGCGAACAACGGCATCCTGTTCTCGGAGTCGGCGCTCAAGGGCGCGCACTTCATCGAGCTCTGCGCGCAGCGCGGCATCCCGCTCGTGTTCCTGCAGAACATCACCGGCTTCATGGTGGGCAAGAAATACGAGACCTCGGGCATCGCCAAGGACGGCGCGAAGATGGTCACGGCGGTGGCGACCGCCAGGGTGCCCAAGTTCACCGTCATCATCGGCGGCTCCTTCGGCGCGGGCAACTACGGCATGTGCGGCCGCGCCTACTCGCCGCGCTTCCTCTGGATGTGGCCGAACGCGCGCATCAGCGTCATGGGCGGGCAGCAGGCGGCGAGCGTGCTCGCCACGGTGCGGCGCGACGCGATCGAGGCGAAGGGCGGCACCTGGCCGAAGGAGGAGGAGGAGAGGTTCCGCCAGCCGATCCTCGAGCAGTACGAGCGGCAGGGCCATCCCTACTACGCCACCGCGCGGCTCTGGGACGACGGCGTGATCGCCCCGGAGGACACCCGCCGGGTGCTCGGGCTCGCGATCTCGGCGGCGCTCAACGCCCCGGTCGAGACGACGCGGTTCGGCGTGTTCCGCATGTGAAGGACGGCGATGAAGACGAAGCGCTACAGGACCCTCGAGACCGAAACCGTGCACGGCGTCGCCCTGGTGTGGATGAACCGCCCGGACGTGCGCAACGCCTTCAACGAGGAGATGATCTCCGAGCTCACCGACGCCTTCGCCACCGTGGACCGGGACCCGGGCCTGCGCGCGATGGTGCTCGCCGCGCGCGGCAGCGCCTTCTGCGCGGGCGCCGACCTCCACTGGATGAAGAAGATGGCCGGCTACTCCCTGGAGGAGAACTACGCCGACGCCATGGGGCTCGCCAACATGCTCGCGACGCTCGCGGCGGTGAGAAAGCCCACCGTGGCGCGCGTGCACGGGGCCGCCTTCGCCGGCGGCATCGGGCTCGTCGCCGCGTGCGACATCGCGGTCGCCGCGCACGAGGTCGAGTTCTCGCTCTCGGAGGTGAAGCTCGGCCTCATCCCCGCGACGATCGGCCCGTACGTCGTCGCGGCGATGGGCGAACGGGCCGCGCGCCGCTACATGCTGACCGCCGAACGCTTCACCGCCGCGGAGGCCTACCGGATCGGGCTCGTCCAGGAGATCGCGCTGCCCGAGGAGCTCGACGGCACCGTGAACGCGATCCTCGGCCACCTCGTGTCCGCCGGGCCGCATGCCGTCGCCGCGACGAAGGATCTCATCCGCGCGGTCTCCGGACGGCCGATCGACGCGAGGCTGCGCGAGGACACGGCGAAGCGCATCGCGAAGGTGCGCGCCTCGGCCGAGGGTAAGGAAGGCGTGCGCGCGTTCCTGGAGAAGCGCAAGCCCGCGTGGCTGGAGGCGGCCGAGAAACCGCGAGCGGCCGCAACGCGGAGGACGCGGAGGAGCGCGGGCGGGCGATGAGTGTATGCACGCGGACTGTCGCGATGACCTCCTGGCGCACAGCGGCCCGCGGATTGGCGCACTTGCGCGCGCCGCACCACGCGGCCGCCTGCCCGCTCTGCGGCGCTCCGCGCTCCCTGCGTCCTCTGCGTTGAACCGCGGCGACGGCCGATGTTCACCAAGATCCTGATCGCCAACCGCGGCGAGATCGCCTGCCGGGTGATCCGCACCGCGCGGCGCATGGGCATCGCGACGGTGGCGGTGTATTCCGACGCCGACGCGCGCGCGCAGCACGTGCTCGCCGCCGACGAGGCCTGGCGCATCGGTCCGGCGCCGGCGAAGCAGAGCTACCTGCGCGGCGAGGCGGTGATCGAGGTCGCGAAGCGCACCGGCGCGCAGGCGATCCATCCCGGCTACGGCTTCCTCTCGGAGAACGAGGACTTCGCCGAGGCCTGCGCAAAGGCGGGCCTCGTCTTCATCGGTCCGCCGGCCGCGGCGATCCGCGCGATGGGCTCGAAGAGCGCGGCGAAGGCGCTGATGGAGAAGGCGCGCGTGCCGCTCGTGCCCGGCTACCACGGCGAGGAGCAGGATCCGGCGTTCCTCGCGAAGGAAGCCGAGCGCATCGGCTTCCCGGTGCTCATCAAGGCCTCCGCCGGCGGCGGCGGCAAGGGCATGCGCATCGTCGCGAAGGCCGCCGACTTCGCCGCGGCGCTCGCGTCCTGCCAGCGCGAGGCGAAGTCCTCCTTCGGCGAGGACCGGGTGCTCATCGAGCGCTACCTCACCCGGCCGCGGCACATCGAGATCCAGGTCTTCGCCGACGCGCACGGGGACGCGGTCTATCTCTTCGAGCGCGACTGCTCGGTGCAGCGGCGCCACCAGAAGGTGCTCGAGGAAGCGCCCGCGCCGGGCATGACGCCCGTGCAGCGCCAGGCGATGGGCGAGGCGGCGGTCGCCGCCGCCAGGGCGATCGGCTACGTCGGCGCGGGCACGGTGGAGTTCATCGCCGAGACCGAAGCGCGCCACGCCGGCGCGTTCTACTTCATGGAGATGAACACGCGGCTGCAGGTCGAGCACCCGGTGACCGAGATGATCACCGGCGAGGACCTCGTCGAGTGGCAGATCCGCGTCGCGCGCGGCGAGCGCCTGCCGAAGCTCCAGGACGCGCTGGCGATCCGCGGCCACGCGCTCGAGGCGCGCATCTACGCGGAGGATCCCGCGAAGGGCTTCCTCCCCGCCGTGGGGCGGATCACGCACCTCGCGCTGCCCGCGGAGTCGGCGCACGTGCGCATCGACACCGGCGTCGCTGCGGGCGACGAGATCGGCCCCTGGTACGACCCGATGATCGCGAAGCTCATCGTGTGGGACGAGGACCGCCCGCGCGCGCTCGCGCGCATGAAGAACGCGCTCGCCGGTTTCCAGGTGACCGGGCTCGCGACCAACATCGAGTTCCTGCAGCGGCTCGTCGCCTGCGCGCCGTTCGCGGCCGCCGACCTCGACACCGGCCTCATCGAGCGCGCGCGCGCCGAGCTCTTCCCGGAGCCCCCGCCCCCGTCCGACGCCGTGCTCGCGCTCGCGACGCTCGCCGAGCTCGGGCGCATCGACGCCGAGTCGCGGGCGCACGCCGCGCGCTCCGGCGACCCGCACTCGCCCTGGGGCCTGAACGACGGCTGGCGGCTCAACCAGGACAACCACCACGTCTTCGTGTTCGCCGAACACGGGCGCCAGCACGCGGTCACGGTCCACTACCGCGCCGACGGTTACGAGATCGAGCTCGGCGGCCGCCGCCGCCGGCTCTCGGGACACGCGGCCGGCGGCGAAGTGCGCGCCTGGCTCGACGACGAGGCGCTCGCCGCGACAGTGGTGATCGCCGGGCCCCGGATCGACGTCTTCCGCGGCGCCGAGCGCCACAGCCTCGAGCGGCACGATCCGATGCTGCACGAGGTGGAGGCCGGGGCGCACGGCGGCGGCCTCGCCGCGCCGATGCCGGGCAAGGTGATCGCGGTGCTCGTCGCCGCGGGCGCGAAGGTCGAGAAGGGCGCGCCGCTCGTGATCCTCGAGGCGATGAAGATGGAGCACACCATCATGGCGCCCGCGGCGGGCACGGTGAAGGAGATCCTCTTCCAGGCAGGCGAGCAGGTCGCCGAGGGCGCCGAGCTGATCGCCTTCGAGGCGGGCTGAGGCGCCCGGCACGACGGAACCGCGAAGGCGCAAAGGGCGCAAAGCCCCGCAAGGGTTCCTGGCAGGGGTGGCAAGACCTGCCGCGGGCGCATCGGTCGGATCCCGGCGTGAAGGCGCGGAGGCCGAGCGAAGGGCCTTCCCTCGCGGCCCTTCGCGCCCTTGGCGTCTTTGCGTTGAGCCTTTCGCCGGCGTCGCAGAGCCCCCGTCCGCGTCGGGGTCTTGCGCTCTGGGCTAGACTCACGCCCCATGCCGCTTCCCGCCCGAGTCAAGATCGTCGAGGTCGGTCCGCGCGACGGGCTGCAAAACGAGAAGGCCGCGATCCCCACCGCGGTCAAGATCGCGCTGGTGGACCGTCTCTCCGACTGCGGCTTCGCGAACATCGAGGCGACTTCCTTCGTGTCGCCGAAGTGGGTGCCGCAGATGGCCGACGCCGCCGAGGTGATGGCGGGGATCCGCCGCCGGCCCGGCACCGTCTATTCGGTGCTCGCGCCGAACCTGAAGGGCCTCGAGGGCGCGCTCGCGGCGCGGGCGGACGAGGTCGTGATCTTCGGCGCGGCGAGCGAAGCGTTCTCACGCAAGAACATCAACTGCTCGATCGCCGAGAGCATCGCACGCTTCGAACCGGTGGCGAGGACGGCGAAGGCGCACGGCCTGCGGCTGCGCGGCAGCATCTCCTGCGCGCTCGGCTGCCCCTACCAGGGCGAGGTGCGGCCCGAAGCGGTGGTGGATGTGGTGAACCGGCTCGCCGCGCTCGGCTGTGACGAGATCGACATCGCCGACACCATCGGCGTGGGCACGGCGAACCGGGTGAAGACCGTGATGGAAGCAGCGGCGCGCGTGTTCCCGATCGAGCGCCTCTCGGGGCATTTCCACGACACCTACGGCCAGGCGCTCGCCAACATCTACGCGGCGATGGAGGTGGGCGTGGCGATCTTCCACAGCTCGGTGGCGGGCCTCGGCGGCTGCCCCTACGCGAAGGGCGCGACCGGCAACGTCGCGACCGAGGACGTCGTGTACATGATGCAGGGGCTTGCGGTCGAGACGGGCCTCGACCTCGAGCGCATCGTCGACGCCGGGCAGTTCATCTCGGCGCACCTCGGGCGCAAGGCCGCCTCGCGCGCCGGCAACGCGATCGCGGCGAAGCGGGCGGCTTGAGCCATGAAAAACCTCAACGCAGAGGACGCAGAGGAGCGCAGCGTGAAGGGTTCAAGGGCGCAAGCTCGCGTCGTTCCACCCTTGCGCCCCGCGCGCGGGTCCGCGCCCGCCGGCCGACGGGAGAACCTTCCCCCGCAGTCCGCGGCGCTCTCCGCGCCCTCGGCGTCGCCCCGCGGTGGCAGGGAACGCTTCGCCGCGGCGGGCGCGCGGAGCGCCGAGGTCGCCCGATGAGCGACATCGGCAATCCGTTTCCGTTTTCGCCCGCGCCGGCGGACGAAGTGCGCTCGCCCTGCGTCAACGTGTGCCGGATGAACCCGCGCACCGGCTACTGCGAGGGCTGCCTGCGCACGATCGACGAGATCGCCGGATGGTCGCAGTTCGGCGCGGACGAAAAACGCGCGGTGCTCGCGCGCCTTCCGGCGCGTCGCGGGTGATATCGCGATTTCGACGCAGCGGCCGCGGAGGACGCAGAGGGCCGCAGCAAGGCGGCGTCGCGCCCGAGCCTTGCCGTGGCGAGGCCGGCGCGGGCCGGGACCGGGCATCCGCCTCGCGCGAGCCACCGTGCCGGACGCGCGTCCGATCGGGCTCATCAGCGCCCTCTGCCCTCTCTGCTCGCTCTGCGTCCTCCGCGTCGGCGGTCTTCCGATGAGCTCGCTCCCGAAACAGATCACCGTCCTCGAGCGCGGCTGGCTGTCGTCGAACAACGTGCTCCTGCGCGGCGCGGCGGGCGCGACGCTCGTCGACTCGGGCTACGTCGCGCACGCGCCGCAGACCCTGGGGCTGGTCGAGCACGCCCTCGGCGGCGCGCGGCTCGAATGGCTCGTCAACACCCACTGCCACTCCGACCACATGGGCGGCAACGCCGCGCTGCAGGCGCGCTACGGCGTGCGCACGAGCCTGCCGGTCGGCGAGGCGCCGATCGTGGCGCGCTGGGACGAGGAGGCGCTGCTCCTCTCCTACGCCGACCAGCGCGCCGAGCGTTTCCGCGTGGACGACACTTTCGCCCCCGGCGATACGCTCCGGATGGGTGACCTCGACTGGCAGGTGCTCGCCGCCCCCGGCCACGACACCCACGCGACGATGCTCTACTCACCGGAGGCGCGCATCCTGATCTCGGGCGACGCGCTGTGGGAGAACGGCTTCGGCGTCCTCTTCCCGCAGATGTTCGGCCGGACCACGTGCTTCGCCGAGACGCGCGCGACGCTCGACGCGATCGCAGCGCTCGACGTGGACGTCGTGATCCCCGGCCACGGCGCGCCCTTCAGCGAGGTGGAGGCGGCACTCGAGCGCGCCTACTCGCGCCTTGCGGGCTTCGAGGAGGATCCGGCCCGGCTCCCGCGGCACGCGGCCAAGGCGATGCTCGCTTTCTCGCTGCTCGAGCGCCGGCGCCTGCCGCTCGCCGATCTGCCCGGCTACGTCGCGCGCGTCCCGATCCTCGCCGACATCAACAACCGCTATCTCGCCATGACGCCGCAACACTTCGCCGATTGGCTGGTGCACGAGCTCGAGCGCGCCCGCGCCGTGCGGCGCGAGTCGGGCGACCTGGTGCCGCTGGTGGCGGCGTGAGGGCCAACGGCGGCAGGCGGCCGCGAAACCACGGAGCGAGGAGAGCCCGATGATCACCGTCCACCACCTCAACAACTCGCGCTCGCAGCGCGTCCTGTGGCTCGCGGAGGAGCTCGGCCTCGACTACGAGGTCAAGCGCTACGAGCGCGACCGGAAGACGATGCTCGCGCCGGCATCGCTGCGCCAGGTGCATCCGCTCGGCAAGTCGCCGGTGATCACCGATGGCGACGTCACGCTCGCGGAATCGGGCGCGATCATCGAGTACCTGGTGGAGCGCTACGGCAAGGGCCGCCTCGTCCCGCCGCAGGGCTCGCCCGAGCGGCTGCGGTACACCTACTGGATGCACTACGCGGAAGGGTCGCTGATGCCGCCGCTCCTCATGAAGCTCGTGTTCGACACGATCGAGCGCTCGAAGATGCCCTTCTTCGCGAAGCCGGTGGCGAGGGCGATCGCGCGGCGCGCGAAGTCGAGCTTCGTCGAGCCGCGCATCCGGGAGCACCTCGCGTTCATGGAGGGCGAGCTCGCGGGGCGCGACTGGTTCGCGGGGCGCGAGTTCACGGCCGCCGACGTGCAGATGAGCTTTCCGCTCGAAGCTGCGGCGGCGCGCGGCGGTCTCGGCCAGGACTATCCGCGCCTCACCGCGTTCCTCGCGCGCATCCACGAGCGCCCGGCCTACAAACGCGCCCTCGCGAAGGGCGGGGAGTATGCGCTGCTCGCGTGAGGGGCTGCGCCCCTGCGGGCCGCGCGTGTGACCGTTTTCCCGCCCGAGCGCGCGCGCGACCCCACCGCGCCGGGCGGCGCGGGCACAATGCCGCGACGGAGCTCCTGATGCGCGGACTCATCGTCTCCCTGGCCGCAGCGGCTCTCGCCGCCGGTTGCGCGACGCGCGTCGACCCCGCGGCGGGCGGCGCGCCGGTCGCGTTCCAGCGGCCGGCGCTCGACCCGACCAACGGCGGTGCGCTGGTCGCCGCCGACGCGCTGCGCGCGGGCGACATCCTGCTCTCGGCCGCGGACGCGCCGACCTCGGTCGGGATCCGCGTCTTCACGCTCGCGCCGGTGAGCCACGCCGCGCTCTACGTGGGCGACGCGCGCGTCGCCGAGGCGGTCGGATCCGGCGTGCGGCTGCGCGCGCTCGACGCGGTCCTCGCGGAAGAGTCGGTGGTGGTCGCGTTCCGCCACCCCGCCCTCGGCGCGGAGCACGCCGAGCGCATCGCCGCTTTCGCCGCCGAGAGCGTCGGAAAGCCCTACGACCACGTCGGCGTCCTCCTGCATGCGCCGTTCTCCCTGCAGCGGCGGGTGTGCGAGGTGCCGCTGGTGCCCGAGGGCGTGCGCGACGCCTGCATCCGCGGCGTGGCGACCATCCAGCTCGGCGCGGCGGCGAACGACCGGTTCTTCTGCTCGCAGTTCGTGCTCGAGGCATACCGCCGCGCCGGCCTGCCGATCACCGACGCCGATCCGCGCTGGGTGAGCCCGGCGGACCTGCTGCACATGCGCGAAGGCGACGTGCCCTCCGTGCGGGTGCGCACGGCGCTCGTGTACGTCGGGCACCTGAAGTTCGCGCCCGCGCCGCCGGCGCGTGAGACCGCGGCGCTCGATTGAGCCCTCCCGCTGCGACGCCCGCCCGCCGCGCCCACTGGCTCCCCGCCCTCGGCGTCGCCGGCGTCGCGGTCGTGCTCGCGAGCGGCCATGTCTGCGCGCGCTTCGCCTTCGCGCACGGCGTCACGGTCGTCACGGCGGCGACGACGCGCACGGTCGCGGCGAGCCTCCTGCTCCTCGCGTTGCTGCGCATCCGGGGCATCGCCGTGCTGCCGCTCCCGCGCGCGGCGCGCGCCGCGGCGGCGCTCGGCGCGCTGATCGCCGCGCAGACCGCGCTCGTGCAGGTCTCGGTGAAGCTCGTGCCCGTGACGCTGGCGATCCTCACGATGTACACCTTCCCCTTCTTCACCGCGATCGGCATGCGCCTCACCCGCCAGGGGCGCATGACGCCGCGCCTCGTCGCGTCGCTCGCGTGCGCGTTCGCCGGGCTCGCGCTCGTGCTCGGTGTAGGCGGCGAGGCGCCAGCGGCGGCGGGGATCCTCGCCGCCCTCGGGGCGGCGCTCGCGTTCTCGACGGCGCTCGTGCTCACACCGAAGCTCGCCCCCGACCTGCCGGCGCCGCTGCGCGCGTTCTTCATGGTCGCGACCGCGGCGTCGATCTTCGTCGTGGCCTCGGCCGCGACCGGCGACTTCCGCCTGCCCGAGACCGACGCCGCGCGGCTCGGCTTGGCCGGGCTGTCGCTCCTCTACGCGATCGGCTTCGCCGGGCTCTTCCTGCTGCTGCCGCTCCTCGGGCCGATCGCGATCGCGGTGACGCTCAACCTCGAGCCGCTCGCGGTCGCGGCGATCTCGTGGGCCGCGCTCGGCGAGGCGCTCACGCCGGCGCAGGTCGCAGGCGGGCTCCTCGTCGTCGCCGCGGTGGTCTACTACCAGGCCCGCGGGGAACGCCCGTGACGCGCGCGCTCGCAGCGGCTCTCGTCGCCTGGCTCCTCGCCGCGAGCGCGGCCGCCGGCGCCGCGCCGGCGCCGCAGCCCGCGGGGTGGGCGCGCCTCACCGACTGCCGCTACGTCGAATCCGAGGCGAACGACGGCGACAGCTTCCACGTGCATTGCGGCGCGGGCGACTTCATCGTGCGGCTCTACTTCGTCGATGCGCCCGAGTCGGATCTCGCTTTTCCGGACCGCGTGCGCGAGCAGGCGCGCTACTTCGGCATCACGATGGACGCCTCGGTCGGCGCCGGAAAGCGGGCCGCGGCGGCGGTCCGCGAGGCGCTGCGCCAGCCCTTCCTCGTCTGGACGCGCTGGGCGAGTGCCCAGGGCCGCTCGAAGCTCCCGCGCTACTACGCCTTCGTCGAGGTTTCGCGCCACGACCTCGCCGAGTGGCTGGTCGCGCAGGGTCTCGCGCGACCGAGGGGCGCCACGGTGCAGCACCCTTTGGGCGAGCCGGCGCGCGCTCGGCTCGCGCGGCTCCGGGCCCTCGAGCAGGAGGCGCGCGAGCAGCGCCGCGGCGCCTGGACGACTTCGACCGAGCGGCGCAAGCGCTGAACGGGTCGTTGCGCGGGCCGCTGCGCGCCGGCGGGGTGCCCCGAAGCCTGGGGACGCGCGTTCCATGTCCGCGCGGCCGGTCCCGGATCCTGGCTTGCGGTCATGCCGCCGCAACGTTCTGCGCCGATGCTTGACCTCGCGAGGCGCCTCCACCCGCGGATTCGGCGGCGCCCACGGCCGACTTGAACCCCAGTCCAGTCAGGGAGAAACCATGCGTCACGGCATCCTTTCCGCGCTGCTCGCCGGCCTCGTCCTGTCGGCCGCAGCCCACGCATCACCCGTCTTCGTCAACGGCCTCGCCCTGCCGGGCAGTCTGAGTGACCTCTCCGGCGGTAGCGGCCTGAACGCCCGCCTCGGCTACTTCTCCGACATCTACTACGACCCCAACCGCAGGGAGTGGTGGGGGCTGTCCGATCGCGGTCCCGGTGGTGGCGTGCTGAGCTACGAGACCCGTGTACAGCGCTTCACTCTCGACGTGAACCCGACCACCGGCGCGGTCTCCAATTTCCAGGTCGTGCAGACGATCAAGTTCGCCAACGGGGGCCAAGCCATGAACGGCCTCGCGCCCAACCCGGTTAACGTGCTCGGCAACGCGTTCGACCCCGAGGGCTTCGTCGTCAACCCGCGGAGCGGAACCCTGCTCGTGTCCGACGAGTACGGTCCGTCGCTCTACGAATTCGACCGCGCAGGCAACCGGGTGCGCGCCTTCACGACGCCGGCGAACATCGTGCCGCGAAGCGCGTCCGGCGAGCCCAACTTCGCCAGTGATGCCGGCAACACCTTGGGCAAGCGCAGCAACCGGGGTTTCGAGGGCCTGGCGATCTCGCCGGACGGCCGCTACACCTTCGCGATGCTGCAGAGCGCGATGCTGGACGAGGGCGGCGCGACCGGCGTCTACAACCGCATCGTCAAGTTCGACAACGACACCGGCGGCGCCGTGGCGCAGTACGCCTACCGTATGGAGGGCTCCAGCCAGGGGCGCGGCATCTCCGCGCTGGTGGCGATCAACGATCGCGAATTCATGGTGCTGGAGCGCAACAACCGCGGGTTGGGCGTGGACTCCGACCTTTCCTCGCCGAACAAGAAGGTGTTCATCATCGACGTGACCGGCGCGACCGACGTGAGCGGCATCGATCTCGACGCGCCGGGCGCGCTCTTCACGCCGGTCGCCAAGAGTGCCACGCCCTTCATCGACCTCGCCGCCAACGCCTTGGGGGATCTGGGCGGCCTCTCGCCAGAGAAATGGGAAGGACTGGCCATCGGGCCGCGTCTGGCCGACGGTTCGTATCTCCTGCTGGCGGGCACCGACAACGATTACTCGGTCACCCAGAACGGCACGGGAACCCAGTTCGACATCTATTTCAACTCCGCCAAGGGCCAGCGCATCCAGTGCGACCTCGGCAGCATGACGAATTGCGTTGCGGTCGCGCCGAACGGCAGCGTCACCGGTACGCCCGTCGCCGACACCGACGGTTACGCCCTGATCCCCGGGGTTCTCCACGCTTACAAGGCCTCGTTGAGCGACCTCGGCTACGTCGCACCGGTGCCCGAGCCGGGAACGTATGCTCTGATGCTGGCGGGCCTCGGTCTCATGGGATTCATGGCGCGCCGCCGAATGCGCGCCTCATGACCTTTGCGGGGCACCCACGAAGCGCCGCTGCGGAGTCGCGCCGGGCCGCTGTCCGACGGGATATCGGAGCTGGTCGGGCCCGCCAAGCGTCGCCGCGGCGATCGGTTTCGCGACCGGGATCCACGCGCTGCCGATCCTGAGGGCCCCAAACGCACCGCTGCCGGTTCAGCAGCATCAACGGCGGCACCGAAGAAGCCGCGATGATTCGGCGCCGCCGCGCCGCCGGCCGACCCGCCGGCGGCTTCCCGGGCGCATACTGCGAGGCTCGGGGCACCCTGCGGAGGTCCGATGAAGGCGCTGGCCCTCGTCGTCTCGCACGCGATCGCCGCGGCGATCGGTTTCGCGGCCGGGATCTACGTCCTGCCGATCCTGACGGCGCCGAGGTCGCCTTCGGCCGCCGAGGTGCAAGCGGCCGCCGGCACCGCCGAGTTCCGCGGCGAGTTCCGGCGCGACCTCCGGGGCAGCGACCTGCTGCACTGGGGCGAAGGCGCCGTGTCGGTCGGTAAGCGGTCGATCGCGCTCGCCGGGAAGCTCGCGCCCGGGCCCGATTACAAGCTCTACCTCGCGCCGCAGTTCGTGGATACAAGGGAAGCGTTCCTCGCGGCGAAGGCGCGCTCGGCGCGGGTCGGCGACGTGAAGACCTTCGAGAACTTCGTCGTCCCGGTGCCGGAGGGAGTCGACGTCTCGCAATACGACACCGTCGTCGTCTGGTGCGAGGCGTTCTCGATGTTCATCTCGGCGGCGAAATACCGGTAGGCCGCGCGGCTTGCGCTTCCCGGCACCGCCGTCTATCGAGAAACATGGCGCGCCGCGCGCGCTGAAAGCGAGGCAGCCCGATGCGACGCCGGCAGCCTTCTTCCCCGCCTGGATGTCTCGCCGGCCGCGGCCGGCTTGGCGACGTCGGGTCGGGCGAGAGGCTGCGGATGTCCGACATGCTCGCGTCGCCGGTGCACGAGGTCCCCAGCCTGATGCGACGCCGCCACCCGGAGGCGAGCGGAGGCGCGGTCGAGCCGACCGTGCCGGCCCTTCCTTGAGCGCACGGCATGCCCTCGGGCAGGGGCGATCCCGACCGGCTCGACCGCCTCGTCGCCGAGGCGCGGCGCAACCGCGAGCGGCGCGAGCGGGGCTATCGCGAGCAGGCGCTCAAGCGCCTGCCGTGGATTTGCGCGCGTTGCGCGCGGGAGTTCACGCACGCCACCGTCGCCCAGCTCACCGTCCACCACAAGGACGGCAACCACGACAACAATCCGCGCGACGGCAGCAACTGGGAGCTGCTCTGCATCTACTGCCACGAGAACGAGCACGCGCGGGTCCTCGACGACGCCGGACGGGGCGTCGCGCCGGGGGGCGGGACGGGCGCCCGCGCGACGCACAGGCCCTTCGCGGACCTCGCCGCGCGCCTCAAGCGCGGCCAGACGACCGAGGACGGATGACCGAGGACGGGACGCTTCGCGTGCCCGTCCTCGCTGCCTGTGAGAGGGGAATCGGGCGTCTCACTCAACCGCGAATCCTGATCCCCGACCCCCATCCCCACCTTCCCCTTGGAAGGCGGAGGCGCCTCCCGGCCCTTCCTCGATCCTACAAATCCTGAATCCCGATCTCGGATTCCCGCTCCCTATTTCGCCGCGAAGCAGTAGATGTACCCGGCGCCGCCCGTCGCGACGAGCGCTTCGTCGCTGCAGCCGCGCGACTTGTGCGACGAGTTCCATGACTTCGAGGGCGCGTCGTCGCGCAGGCCGATGCGGTCGTGATGCCCGACGCCCGCGGCGCCCTCGCCGCTCTTCGTCCAGTTGCCGCAGGTGCTGTCGTCACCGGAGGCGAACGCGGTCCCGTCGGGCTGCGAGCCGGTCAGGATGTCGTGCTGGTTCGGCGTGTCGCCGCGGCCCTTCACGACCTCGCCGCGCTCGGTGAGCGCCGTCTCCTTGTTGAGGTTGTTCTGGTCGCTGTGGAGGTTGGCGACGCTCGTGGCGACCACCACGCCCTTCGCGTTCTGCCACGGGCCGGGGCCTGTCTCTTATACACATCT
>JAOAEA010000201.1 GCA_026417035.1 Burkholderiales bacterium | reverse complement strand
GCCTTCCAGCAGGCGCTGACCTACGTGCTGGAAGTGCTGCCGCCGTCCCGCACCTTCTCGGGCCTGTCCCTCGACGGTGACCTTGCGGCGGCGGCGAGCGACTTCGAGGCGCTGGAGAACCTGCGCCGCCTCGCGCTCTCCGACCGCGTGCCTGAGCCCGAGCAGTTGAAACTGTTCGCGGAGGAGGCCGCGTAGCCCGTGCCGCTCCTCTCGGACTTCCAGTGGAGGCTTCGCTACACGCCGGAGGACGGCGACCTCGTGGCGGGCCTTTACGTGCCGCTGCTGTCCTGCGCTGAGCGGTATGACCGGCTCACCGGCTACTTCCAGCCACGGCCCTCGCGCTCGCGGCGCGCGGCATTGAAGGGCTGGCGCTGAACAACGGGTCCATGCGGCTTGTGGTCGGCTGCACCCTCGGCCCGGAGGAGGTAGCGGCCATCGAAAAAGGCGAGGCGCTGCGCGCCGCCGAGGTGATCGTGCTCGCCGTGAAGCCGCAGCAGATGCGCGAGGCCTGTCTGGCGGCGCGCCCCTATCTCGCGCGGCCGCTTGTCGTTTCGGTGGCGGC
>JAOAEA010000200.1 GCA_026417035.1 Burkholderiales bacterium | reverse complement strand
CTGTCGGCCTACGTGTTCGGTGACACGCACGAGCACGCGATGGCGGTGGGTTCGCGCATCCGCGCCGGCAACGTGCACATCAACGGCGCGAACCTCGACACGCGCGGCTCGTTCGGCGGCTACAAGCAGTCGGGCCTCGGCCGCGAATGGGGCGCCTTCGGCTTCGAGGAGTTCCTCGAGGTGAAGTCAGTGTTCGGTGCCGCCCGGCCGGAATCGTGCGCATGACCGGCGGACTGCGGTTCTCGACCCTGGCGGTCATCGGCGCGGCGGTGCTGTCGGTCATGGCGCCGACGCCGGCGTGCGCCCGCAGCCCGGTGCAGGGCCCGTCGGCGAAGCACTTCCAGCGGGTCGTCGACACTGCGTATGCAAGGTACCGGGACCTGCGGGATGGCAGCAACGCCGACTACATTCCGATTCTGACCGAGACGCCGAGCGATCTGTTCGGCGTGGTGATCGTCACGCGGGACGGCAAGGTGTACGCAGCGGGGGATACCGACTACGTCTTCTCCGTCCAGTCCATATCAAAGCCGTTCACCGCGGCGCTGGTGTTGAGTGAGCAGGGCCCGGC
>JAOAEA010000199.1:323-569 GCA_026417035.1 Burkholderiales bacterium | reverse complement strand
GGCTGGGCCTGTGCGGTCCGACGCTGCGTCTGCCGCTGACGCCGCTGTCCAGCACCGCCCAGACGGCCGTGGAAAGCGCGCTGCGCTTGAGCGGCCTGCTCTGACCCCCGCACGCAACTGTCGAGAGATCCGATGAGCACGACCCACCCGCCCGCGCATCCGGCCTGGAGCCGACTGGGGGCTTTGGCACTGGCCGGGCTGTTGGCCAGCGGCTGCTCGGTGCTGGAAGAAACCCGCATCGACTAC
>JAOAEA010000199.1:0-313 GCA_026417035.1 Burkholderiales bacterium | reverse complement strand
GACTACAAAAGTGCCAAGCAGATCAACAGCCTGGAGGTTCCTCCGGACCTGACGCAGTTGGCCCGTGACACCCGCTACGCGCTGCCGGGTGGCCCGGTGACGGCCAGCAGCCTGCAGGCCGCTGCGGCGGCACGGCCGACCATGGCGGTGGCCGCCCCGACGCAAATCGGCGACGTGCGCATTGAGCGCGCCGGCAGCCAGCGCTGGCTGGTGGTCGATCGCCCGCCCGAACAGCTCTGGCCCGTGCTGCGCGATTTCTGGCAGGAAAATGGCTTTTTGCTGACGCTCGATCAGCCCCAACTGGGCCTGATGG
>JAOAEA010000198.1:270-572 GCA_026417035.1 Burkholderiales bacterium | reverse complement strand
GTGGCAGCTTCGAAAGGCGCTGGCCAAGGGTGCGTCGCCGTCGTTGGCATCGCAGTAGGCCGTGCCCTGCCAGCGCAGGGCCGGGGTGTCGAACGCGACCTCGATCCGCGCTTGCGGCGCCCACGGCCGCCAGCGGTGCCGGCCCCGGGCGTCGAGCTCGAAGCGCTCGCTGCAGCGCGTTTGCGGCCAAACGCGCAGGCGGCCGCGCACGCGCTGCGCCCACGGCGCGCTGCGTTCGTCGAGGGTGAAGCTGAGGCAGCCGCTAGCCTCGTCCCAATGCAACGCGCTCGGGCCGATCGTCA
>JAOAEA010000198.1:0-260 GCA_026417035.1 Burkholderiales bacterium | reverse complement strand
CAGGGCGCCGGCGCGTTCGGTCATCGTCCAGCGGCGCGGGCCGGCGCCGTAGGTGGCGAGGTTCAGCGCGCAATGCTGCTCGGCCAGGGCCGGCGCGCCACGGCGGCGCTGCGCCCAGGCGTAATAGGGCGAGAACACGCTGCCGACGAAGGCGATCAGCGTCAGGCCCAGGCGTGCGTCGTCGCTCAGCGCATCGACATACCACCAGGCATAGCCGCCGCCGGGCGCGACCGGCCGATCGAAGCCCAGTCCGCCAGCAG
>JAOAEA010000197.1 GCA_026417035.1 Burkholderiales bacterium | reverse complement strand
CCCACAGGTATTCGAAGGCGATCAGCAGCAGAAAGACCGGTGTGGCAAGGACGATGATCTGGCTGGCGTTCATGCCGGCCATTGTGCGCGGCTTCAGTCCACGCAGCCCCTGGCATCAACCCGGATCAGCTCGGTCACCGTGCCCGCAGCCAGGCCGCCGCGCACGCCGATCAGCCAGTCGTGCAGGTTGACCGTGGGGTCGCAGTGGCCGGGGACGAGCCACAGGGTGCTGCCCAGGGCAGGCAGGGGTGCACCGCCGGTGGCGCGCAAGGTGGTGTGCTCGTCGTTGCAGCCGGTGGCCTGCAGCGCTTCGCCCAGCACCTGCGGCAGGCCGGAGTCGATGGCGTGGCTTTTGTGGCCGGCATCGACCACCACATGGCTGGCGCTCACGCTCATGACCTGGGTCTTGATGAACAGGGCGTGCTCGAACTGGGGCTGCGCCGCATCGGTCTGGTTGCGGGCGTAGTCGGCGTCCATGAAGAGGTAGGAGCCGGCCTGCAGCTCGCCGAAGACGCCGCTGGCGGCCTCCAGCGCGAAGGTGCCGCTGCCCGCGCCGGTGATGAGCGGCAGGGC
>JAOAEA010000196.1 GCA_026417035.1 Burkholderiales bacterium | reverse complement strand
AGCTGGAAGAGAAGTTGCTTAAAAAAAGCTACACTATTTTTCTCTTGGCATTAATCTTAGCCTCAACCCTTTATGTGATCCAGCCGTCTGCCTGCTACTTGGTTGAATCTGAATGGGTTGAAAAAATTGAAAACCACGCCCGCAGCATCGACACCAACACAACAGCAGAAATAGTTGTCTGTGTTTTCTCTTCGCTTTATGGGCATGGCATAAAAGACAATTCAGGCGCCGAAATCAACGACATAGTCAAGCTGGGTGTCCACATCTTCAACGAGGTACCACTAGAAGTCTACGGCGGAACCCAAACAGGCATCGGCAAAAGGGGTCAAGACAACGGCGTCCTACTTTTAGTTGCCATGACAGAGCGGCAGTGGCGCATCGAAGTCGGCTACGGCCTGGAAGGCGACATAACCGATATAGAAGCGAACCTCATAGCCCAGAACTATCTTGTTCCGGCTTTCAGAGAAGGTGACTACGGCAAAGGCCTCTACGACACAGTCGTAGCTTTAGGTCAACAGATCCAGGCGCGCAGTGAACCAAGCAATATGGGAGTCAGGGGCTACTACTATTACGAA
>JAOAEA010000195.1:265-576 GCA_026417035.1 Burkholderiales bacterium | reverse complement strand
GGCTTACCACGGCGCAGGCGCTGCAGACCCCGTCCGAGGCATGCCTCGATGCCGCGCCGGTTGAGCACGCGGGTCAGCGGATCGTGGTCGGCCAAAAACTGCAGGTGTTCGTGCGCCAGCACCTTGTCGGTGATGTCCTGCAGCGTTCCTTCGATCTTGTCGCCGGCGCGCGCGGCGCGAACCAGATAGCGACGCACCGCGCCGTCGGCAGTGGTCATGCGCGTCTCGAATTCGATCGTGCGGCCCGGCTCCTCGGACGCCAGTTGATGCCAGTCGACCGAGGGGAACAGATCCCCCCAGCTGTGCAACAG
>JAOAEA010000195.1:0-255 GCA_026417035.1 Burkholderiales bacterium | reverse complement strand
AGTTCAGCCTGCAAGGCCAGCCGCTGTTCGTGCTCCTGGCGAAACTGCTCCGCAATGGCCAGCGAGGCCAGCAGGCTGGAGGCCAAGGCCGCCGTCACGCTGTTGACAGCGGACAGCAGCCCTTTGAGACCGAGTGCCGCGGCGATCACCTCGTACACACTGGCCAGCAGGGCCGTGCCCATGGCTGCCGCGTACCAGAGCGCGACGCGCGAGCGCGTGCGCACGAGGATCGTGATCAGCGCATAGCCCAGGATC
>JAOAEA010000194.1 GCA_026417035.1 Burkholderiales bacterium | reverse complement strand
CTCAAGGGCCGCGGGGCGTCGTACCTCGCTGCGACCGGGCAGCGCGTCGGTATCGGGACGTCCAACCCGCAGACGACCCTGCACATCGACGGCACCGATGCGCTCGTCCTGCCGGTCGGCACGTCGTCGCAGCGCCCGGCGTCGCCGATCAAGGGCGCGCTCCGCTCCCTCGACGGGACGGGCCTCGAATACTGCACCGGGTCGGCGTGGGTGACCGTCCCGACGTCGGTCGGCTCGGGCGGCCTCACCGGCGTCGTGGAGCTGCCCGCCGTCACGCGCCAGGTCGTCTCGACGGGGACGACGCTGCTCCCGGCTCATGCGGCGATCAGGCTCGCCGTCGTCGACAACAAAGTCGTCTTCGCCACGCGGTGGCTCGCCGCCACCGGTAGTTCGACGGTCACGTTGTCTCTGCCGACGGTCGCTCAGGGCGCGGCGGTCGGGCTCGCCTTCGACATCACGAACGAAGCTTCGGCGCAGCTCGTGGTCAACGCCCCGACGGGGTCGACGATCAACGGGGCGTCGTCGATCACGGTGCCGTTCCAGAACGGGATCGTCTGGATCGAATGCACGGCGGTCAGC
>JAOAEA010000193.1:258-580 GCA_026417035.1 Burkholderiales bacterium | reverse complement strand
ACAGTGGGGCGAGGGCGCGGCCAACGCGCGCCCCGGCGCGGTGTAACCAATCGAAAACAGCCATGGTGGACGATGGATCGGACGGTGCCACGGGAGGTTCCCCGGGCGGTATGCGCCGTGATTGTGCGACAGTCGCCGACTGCGGCCATGCCTATCCGCGCGATAGGGTCCGGGGGCTTTTCAGCGCCGGCGGATTGGCCAACAATCGGTACCCGCAATCGGCATCACCACGGAGCGAGGAGACGGCATGCTGTCGATCGACAAGGCGTTGGACGGTTGGGTGCGGCGGTGGCGCACGCGGGTCGATCTGCCGCTGCGGGGG
>JAOAEA010000193.1:0-248 GCA_026417035.1 Burkholderiales bacterium | reverse complement strand
CAGTGGGATCTGGGCGATTTCGAGCAGCCGCGCGTGACCATCACCGTGCGCGACGCGGCGGCGCTGCCCGCGCTGCTGTCGCCCAGCCTCGACTCGCTCGGCGAGGCCTATGTCGAGGGCCGCATCGACGTCGACGGCGCCATCGACGACGTGCTGGCGATGGCCCACACGCTCGTCGCCCGGGCCGATGACGGGGAGCGCCCCGGGACGCTGCAGCGCATGGTCAAGGCGTTCACGCACAACCGCAA
>JAOAEA010000192.1 GCA_026417035.1 Burkholderiales bacterium | reverse complement strand
CTCCTTGCCAGCGTCTGCTGGCTCGCCATCGAGCTGTCGCTGACGGTGCGCCATGCCCGTGCCGCGCTCGACGACATTGTGGCGCTGTCGGACTGGCACGCCGGCGAGATCGAGCGCCGCGCTGACGAGCGGCTCGGCGATGCGCTCGCCATGCTCGACAGGAGGCTGGAGAGCATCGAGCGGAGGGCGGATCGCAGGCTCGCCGGCGCGGAGCGGCGTCTCGCTGGCGCCATCGAGCGCGCCGATGGCAGGCTCGCGGAGGCGCTCGCCGAAGTCCGCGCGCTCCGCATTGAGACGCAGGCTGCAGTCGCGGAAGCGCGCGGCGTCATCGAAGACGCACGTCCTGGCGTGCAGGCGTGGGCAAGCCTGAGCCCGCATCTGGCGGCGAACGCACTTGGGGCCGTCGCAGCCGTGAAAGTCACTGCCGGTCAGGCGGCGCAGACCATGCGCGAGATCGAGCGCGCGACGCCTGACATTGTGGCGTCCATCGAAGCGTCTACGCTCGCCAGCCAGCAGGCGGCGCAATCGGCGGCGCAGACGTCGCGCAATCTCGCCGAGATTACACGCCCGGGCCCAAAATGGC
>JAOAEA010000019.1 GCA_026417035.1 Burkholderiales bacterium | reverse complement strand
AGATGTGTATAAGAGACAGATCATGGACCGCGCGCAGATCCAGTTCGCGAGAGAGACCGGCCTGCGCATCGACGACCTGACGCTCGACCGCGCGATCGCGCGCATCGCCGAGCAGAACCGCATGACGCTCGCCGACTTCCGCCGCGCGCTCGAGCGCGACGGTGTCGCCTACGACCGCTTCCGCGAGGACATCCGCAACGAAATCCTCCTGTCGCGGCTGCGCGAGCGCGAGGTCGACAGCCGCATCCAGGTGGGCGAGGCGGAGATCGACCTCTTCCTCGAAGAGACCCGGAGCGCGCCGGGCGGCAACGTCGAGTACAACCTGCGCCACATCCTCGTGCGCGTGCCCGAGCAGGTGACGCCCGAGCAGCTCGAGCGCCTCGCGGCGCGCGCGCGCGAGGCGCGCCAGCAGGTCCTCTCCGGCGCCGACTTCGGCCAGGTGGCCGCCTCGTTCTCCGACGCGCCCGACGCGCTCCAGGGCGGGAGCCTGGGCTGGCGGCCGCGCGACCGCCTGCCGGAGCTCTTCGCCGAGGCGGTCGAGAAGCTGAAGCCGGGCGAGGTCACCGAGGTGCTGCGCAGCCCCGCCGGCCTGCACGTGCTGCGGCTCGACGGCGTACGCGGCGCGGCGGCCGGCGCGCAGCAGGTGGACCAGACGCGGGCGCGGCACATCCTCGTGCGCACGAGCGAGACGGTCTCCGAGGCGGAGGCGCGGCGCAAGCTCGCGCTGCTGCGCGAGCGCATCAAAGGGGGCGCCGACTTCGCCGAGCTCGCGCGCCTCAACTCCGACGACGGCTCGGCGGCGCGCGGCGGCGACCTCGGCTGGATCTACCCCGGCGACACCGTGCCGGAGTTCGAGCGCGCGATGAACGAGCTCAAGATCGGCGAGGTAAGCGAGCCGGTGCGCACCCAGTTCGGCTACCACCTGATCCAGGTGCTGGAGCGGCGCAAGGCCGAGGTGGCCGCCGACCGCCAGCGCCTGGCTGCGCGCCGCATCCTCGCCGAGCGCAAGCTCGACGAGTCCTACCAGGACTGGCTGCGGCAGCTGCGCGACCGCACCTACGTCGAGTACCGGCTCGACGAGCGCTGAGACGCGCCATCGGCCATCGGCGATCAGCCTCCGGGGCCCGGGGACCCAAGCGCAGGCGGCGCGGCACGATGCGCATTGCGACTGCCGACCGCTGATGCGCAAACGCTTCGGCCAGCACTTCCTCGTCGACCGGCACTTCATCGGCCGCATCGTCGCGGCGATCGATCCGCGCCCGGGCGATGCGATGGTCGAGATCGGGCCCGGCCTCGGCGCGCTGACGGCGCCGCTCGTCGACCGGCTCGCACACCTGCACGCGGTCGAGATCGACCGCGACCTCGCCGCGCGGCTCGCCGAGCGCTTCCCCGCCGAGCGCCTGACGGTGCACGTGGGCGACGTGCTCGCGTTCGACTTCGCCTCGCTCCCCGAACGCCTGCGCGTCGTCGGCAACCTGCCCTACAACATCTCGACGCCCCTCCTCTTCCGTCTCGCCGGGTTCGCCGCACGGCTCGCCGACTGCACGTTCATGCTCCAGCGGGAAGTGGTGGACCGGATGGTGGCGGCGCCGGCGACGGCGGACTACGGGCGCCTGTCGGTGATGCTCCAGCACCGCTTCGCGATGACGAAGCTCTTCGACGTGCCGCCCGGCGCGTTCCGTCCGCGGCCGAAGGTCGATTCCGCCGTCGTGCGCATGGTCCCGCGCCCCGCGGACGAGCTCGGCCTGCACGACCCCGCGCTCTTCGCCGCGATCGTGGCCGCCGCGTTCGGGCAGCGGCGCAAGACCCTGCGCAATGCGCTGTCGCGGATCGTCGGCACGGGCACGATGGAGCGGGCCGGGATCGACCCGGGCGCACGCGGGGAGACGCTCCCGGTCGCCGACTTCGTCCGTCTCGCGAACGCCGCGACCGCGGAACCGCGCGGCGGCGCGGGATCGCCCGGCTAGGCGCCGGCTGCCGCTGGCGTCGCGGCTTTTCCGCGACCAGGCTCGTCGCGTCGCGGATCACGCCCCCGGGCGCGACGAAGCGCTCGTGCCCCTCTGGATGAACTCGATCTTGTAGCCGTCCGGATCTTCGACGAAGGCGATCACGGTGGTGCCGTGCTTCATCGGGCCGGCTTCGCGCGTGACCCTGCCGCCGCGCTTCTTCACTTCCTCGCACGCCCCGTAGGCGTCGTCCACTTCGATCGCGATGTGGCCGTAGGCGTTGCCGAGCTCGTACCGGTCCACGCCCCAGTTGTGGGTGAGCTCGATCACGGCGTGGTCGGTCTCCGGACCGTAGCCCACGAACGCGAGCGTGAACTTGCCTTCGGGATAGTCCTTGCGGCGAAGGAGCTTCATGCCGAGCACTTCGGTGTAGAAGGCGAGCGACCGCTCGAGGTCGCCGACGCGGAGCATGGTGTGGAGGATGCGCATGGGTCTCCCGGGATCGAGGATTGCGGAGCGAGGATATTCAGGATCGAGGATCGGGGGCGGGGCCTCGGGCTCGGGGGTGGGCGGGGGCATCCTGCCCTCCGCACCCCCTGCGTCCGGCGCGCCGAAGCACGGTCACAGCTCCGGCAGCGCGTGCTCGCGCTCGCGCAGCTCGCGGCGCGCCGCCCGCCAGTCCGGATACAGGCGCTCCACCGCGCGCCAGAAGCGCGGCGAATGATTCATCTCGTCGAGGTGCGCGAGCTCGTGCGCGACGACGTAGTCGACGAGATGGAGGTCGAGGTGCACCAGCCGCCAGGAGAGGAAGATGCGCCCGTCGGGCTGGCAGCTCCCCCACTGCGTGCGGGCGTTCGAGACGCGCACCGGCGGCGCCGCCCGGGCGGCGCGCGCCGCGAGCAGGCCGGTGCGCTCGAGGAAGAGCGCCTGCGCGTGGTCGCGGAGGAACGCGAGCACGGTCTCGCGCAGCGCCGTCACGGTGTGGTCCTGGCCGAGCGGCACCTCGATGCGGTCGCCGGCGAGCCGGCTCGCCGGCGCCTCCGGCGCGAGCGCCAGGACGACCGGCCGGCCGAGCACCGGCAGCGCCGCCCCGACGCGCCAGGCGAACGGGGGCTTCGCCCGGCGTTCCTGTTCGTCGAGCTTCGCCAGCACCCAGCGCGCCTTCTCGCGGATGAACGCCTCGATCTCGCCGAGGCCGACCCAGCGCGGCGCGCTCGCCGTGAGGCCGTGGCGGTCGACGACGAGCCCGATGGTGCGGCGCTTCGCGCGGCGGAGCCGATAGCTGACGACGCGGCCGCCCACCTGCACGTAGCGGCTGCGCGGATCGGCCACCGGCGCGCTCGCCGCGAGGAAATCGAAGGTGAGCTGCATCAGGCCACGTGCTCCGCCTGCCGGACGAGCGCCGCGGTTTCGGTCTCGATCCAGCTCTCGACCCGCCGCATCAGCTCCTCCGCGGAAAGCCCCTCCGGCGCGATCGGCGCGCCGATCTTCACCGTCACGTGACCGGGATACTTCTTGAAGGAGTTGCGCGGCCACACCAGCCCCGCGTTGTGCGCGACCGGCAGCACCTTCGCGCCGGTGTTCACCGCGAGGATCGCGCCGCCGGGCCGGTATTTGCCGCGCTTGCCCACCGGGATGCGCGTGCCCTCCGGGTAGATCATGATCGAGAAGCCCTCGGCGAGGCGCCGGCGGCCGAGCTCGATCGTGCGGCGCATCGCCTCCTTGCGGTTCGCGCGGTTGATCGCGATCGGCGAGAAGAGCGCGAGCCCCCAGCCGAGGAAGGGCAGCCACAGGAGCTCGCGCTTCAGCACGTAGACGTGCGGCGGGAAGATCGCGCTGTAGGCGATCGTCTCCCACGCCGACGAATGCTTCGAGAGGATCACCACCGGCTCGGCGGGGATGTGCTCGCGCCCGACGACCTCGTAGTCGATGCGCAGCAGGTGCCGCGCGAGCCAGGTGGCGAAGCGCGGCCAGCCGGCGATGATCCGCCAGCGCGTCATGCGCGGCAGCGGCGCGGTGCACAGCACCATGAACGCGTAGGGGATCACCACGGCGACGAGGATCGCCTGGTAGAGCGCGGAACGCAGCCACACCATCGGCCGGGCCTCCGTCAGGCGCCGAGCGCGCGCACCACCGCCGCGAGGTCGGCGTGGACCTCGGTGCCCACCGGGAGCACGCCGCCCGCGCGCGTCTGCTCGCCCTTGCCGGTGAGGACGAGGATGGGCCGCGCCTTCACCGCGACCGCGGCCTGCAGGTCGCGCAGCGAATCGCCGACCGCGGGGACGCCCTCGAGCGGCGTGTTGAAGCGCTCGCCGATCGCCACCAGCATCCCGGGGTTGGGCTTGCGGCACGGGCACGTCGAGTCCGCCGCGTGCGGGCAGTAGAAGATCGCGTCGATGCGCCCGCCGGCCTGCGCCACGGTGCGGTGCATCTTGTCGTGGATCGCGGTGAGCGTCGCCATGTCGAAGAGCCCGCGCCCGAGGCCCGACTGGTTGGTCGCCACCACCACGCGGTAGCCCGCCTGCGTGAGCCGCGCGATCGCCTCGACGCTGCCGGGGATCGGGCGCCACTCCTCCGGGCTCTTGATGTACTGGTCGCTGTCGAAGTTGACGACGCCGTCGCGGTCGAGGATGACGAGCTTCATGCCGCAATCCTAGCAACGGCAGGCGTCAGGCCGCCAGCTTCGAGATGTCGGCCACCGCGTTCATGAGCCCGTCGAGGCGCGCGAGCAGCGCGAGCCGGTTGGCGCGCACCGCCTCGTCCTCGGCCATCACCAGCACCTCGTCGAAGAAGCGGTCGACCGGCTCGCGCGCTCGGGCGAGCGCGACGAGGGCCCGGGTGTACTCGCCGCGCTCGACCAGGTCGTGCGTGTCGGGCGCGAGGTGAGCGAGCGACTCGAGCAGGGCCTTCTCGGCGGGTTCGCGTGCGAGCGCCGCCTGTGGCTCGCGGCCGGGCGGGAGCGCGGCCTTGCGCAGGATGTTGCGGATGAGCTTGTTCGCCGCAGCGAGCGAGGCCGCCTCGGGCAGCCGGCGGAACTCCGCTACCGCCGCGAGGCGCTTCGGCACGAGGTCGATGCGCGTGGGGTTCTGCGCGAGCACGGCGTCGATCTCGTCGGGGGCGTACCCGCGCTCGCGCAGGACGCCGCGCAGCCGCTCCAGCGCGAACTGGTGGACCGCCGGGACGGTGTCCGGCTCAAGTGGCGTGGCGCCGAAGCCGGCGCGCGCGGCGGCGAGCAGCGCGACGAGATCGAGCGGCAGCTCCAGCTCGGCGAGGATGCGCACGACGCCGAGCGCCGCCCGGCGCAGCGCGAACGGGTCCTTGTCGCCGGTGGGCGCGAGCCCGATGCCCCAGATGCCGACCAGCGTGTCGAGCTTGTCCGCGAGCGCCACCGCGGCGCCGATCGGCGACTCGGGCAGCGCGTCGCCGGCGAATCGCGGCCGGTAGTGCGCTTCGATCGCCGCCGCGACCGCCTCCGGCTCGCCGTCGTGCCGGGCGTAGTGCATCCCCATGATCCCCTGCAGCTCGGGGAACTCGCCGACCATGCCGGTCACGAGGTCCGCCTTCGCCAGGCGCGCGGCGCGGCGCGCGAGGGCCTCGTCGGCGCCGAGCTCGCGCGCGATCGCGCCGGCGAGCGCCTCGAGGCGCGCGACCCGCTCGAGCTGGGTGCCGAGCCTGTTGTGGTAGACGACCGCGCCGAGCCGCTCCACGAGCGAGGCGAGCGGCCGCCGGCGGTCCTGGTCGTAGAAGAACCGCGCGTCGGCGAGGCGCGCGCGCAGCACGCGCTCGTTGCCGTGCACGATGCGCGCCGGGTGCGGCGTCGCGATGTTGCTCACGACGAGGAAGCGGTTGAGCAGGCGCCCGCTGCCGTCCACCAGCGGGAAGTACTTCTGGTTCTGCCGCATGGTGAGCATCAGGCACTCCTGTGGCACTTCCAGGAAGTGCTTCTCGAAGTGCCCCTCGTAGACCGACGGATGCTCGACGAGCGCCGTGACCTCGGCGACGAGGGCGTCGTCGGCGGCGACCGAGGCGGCGCCGGCGGCCGACGCGAGGCCCTCGCGGACCAAGCGCTCGCGCCGCTCGAAGTTGGCGATCACCTTGCCCTCGCGCTCGATGAGGTGCTCGTAGTCCTCCGCCCGCGGGATCGTCACCGCGCCGCTGCCCATGAAGCGGTGGCCGCGCGTCGTGCGCCCCGAGGCGGCGCCGAGCACCGTGCCCTCGACCACGTTCGCGCCGTGCAGCATCACCAGCCCGCGCACCGGGCGCACGAATTCGGCGTCCGAGTCGCCCCAGCGCATCATCTTCGGCACGGGCAGCCGCGCGAGGGCGGCCTCGACCATGGGCGCGAGCGCCGCGGCGAGCGCCGCGCCCTTCGCGACCGACCGGTGCACGAACACCTCCTGCTTGCCGTCGTGCTCGCGCGCGAGCGAGCCGACCTCGGCGCCGACCTTGCGCGCGAAGCCGGTGAGCGCCGCCGTCGGCCGTCCCTCCGCGTCGAGGCCGGCCTTCAGCGAGGGGCCCCTGGTGACCACCTCGCGGTCGGGCGCGCGCGCGGCGACCGCGCGCACGAGGACGCCGAGGCGGCGCGGCGTCGCGAAGACGTCGAATCCGCAGTCGGGGGCCGCGAAGCCGCGCTCGCGCAGATCCGTGACGAGCGCGTCGGCGAACGCGTAGCCGAGCGTCGCGAGCGACTTCGGCGGCAACTCCTCGGTCAGCAGCTCGACCAGCAGCGCGTCGCTCATGCCGCGGCCTCCGCGGCTGCGGCCTTCAGCATCGGGAAGCCGAGCGCCTCGCGCGCGGCGAGGTAGGCATGCGCCGCCAGCCGCGCGAGCGCGCGCACGCGCGCGATGTAGGCCGCGCGCTCGGTCACCGAGATCGCGCCGCGCGCGTCGAGCAGGTTGAACGTGTGCGAGCACTTCATGACCATTTCGTAGCCGGGCAGCACCAGCCCCGCCTCGACGAGCCGTTTCGCCTCGCGCTCGTAGTCGTCGAAGAGGCGCAGCAGCCACGTCGCGTCGGCGGCCTCGAAGTTGTAGCGCGACTGCTCCACCTCGTTCTGGTGGTAGACGTCGCCGTAGGTGACACCGGGCGCCCACACGAGGTCGAAGACGTTCTCGACGCCCTGCAGGTACATCGCGAGCCGCTCGAGCCCGTAGGTGATCTCGCCGAGCACCGGCTTGCAGGGCAGCGAGCCCACCTCCTGGAAGTAGGTGAACTGCGTCACTTCCATGCCGTCGAGCCACACTTCCCAGCCGAGGCCCCAGGCGCCGAGCGTGGGCGACTCCCAGTCGTCCTCCACGAAGCGGATGTCGTGCGCGGCCGGATCGATGCCGAGCGCGCGCAGGCTCGCGAGATACTGGTCCTGGATGTCGTCCGGCGAAGGCTTCAGCACCACCTGGTACTGGTAGTAGTGCTGCAGCCGGTTGGGGTTGTCGCCGTAACGCCCGTCCTTGGGGCGGCGCGAGGGCTGCACGTAAGCGGCGCGCCACGGCTCGGGGCCGATCGCGCGCAGGAACGTGGCGGTGTGGAACGTGCCCGCGCCGACCTCGAGGTCGTAAGGCTGCAGCAGCACGCAGCCGGCGCGGCCCCAGAAGCGCTGGAGCTCGAGGATGATGTCCTGGAAGGTCTGCATGGGGACGCGCCGCGCGCGCACCGGCGGGCCGTGTCGGGAAATTGAAGCGCGGATTCTACAGGGTCGGCGGGCGTCTCACGCGCCGCGCGGCGATCGCCGCCGAGGCGAGCAGAAGCGACGCGAGCGCGACCGCGGGCGCGTTCCCGAACCGGACGAACGGCGTGGCGCCGGTGCGGCCCTGCGCCTCGCCGGCGAGCACGCCCTCGGTGAACGCCGGCAACCGCGCCGCGACGCGCCCGCGGTCATCGACGATCGCGGTGACGCCGGTGTTGGTCGCGCGCAGGAGGAAGCGCCCCGTCTCGAGCGCGCGCATGCGCGAGATCTCCAGGTGCTGCGCCGGGGCGAGCGAGTCGCCGAACCACGCGACGTTCGAGGCGTTCACGAGCAGCGTCGCCTCCGGGAGCATGCGGATGATCTCCTCCCCGAAGGCGTCCTCGTAGCACACGTTCGGCGCGACGCGCTCGCCGGCGACGGCGAGCGGGCGCTGCCCGGCGCTGCCGCGCGCGAAGTCCGAGAGCGGGATCCTGAGCACCGCGACGATCCAGCCAAAGCCGGGCGGAACGAACTCGCCGAAGGGCACGAGGTGCGACTTGGCGTAGGCTTGGCCCGGCGCGCTGCCGAGGCTCACGATCGCGTTGTAGTAACGCTCGCCCGCGCGCACCGGTGCGCCGAGGAGCAGGTCGCCGCCCGCGGTGCGCGCGTGCGCGGCGAGCGCTTCGACGAAACCGGGCTCGACCAGATCCAGGAAACGGGGCACGGCCGTCTCGGGAAGCACGATGAGCCTCGCCTGCGTGCCGCCGACCAGACGCAGATACGTCTCGAGCGTCACCCGGTAGCGGGCGGGATCGAACTTGAGGTCCTGCGGGATGTTCCCCTGCACCAGCGCGACGGTGACGGGCGGCCCGGACGGCGCCGTCCACTCGATGCGGCCGAGCGCCGCGCCCGCCGCAGCCACGGCGAGCGCCGCCGCGACCGCCGCCGCGCGCGCGCGGCCGCGCAGCGCGGGAAGCGCGGCGAGCGCGCCGGCGACGACGCTCGCCGCGAGCGACGCCGCGAACACGCCCGCGACGGGCGCGAAGCCCGCGAGCGGCGTGTCGATCTGCGAGTAGCCGAGCGTGAGCCAGGGAAAGCCGGTGAAGAGCCAGAGCCGCACCCACTCGGCGAGCGTCCAGGCCCCCGGCCCGGCGGCGAGGAGGCGCACGCCGGCGCCGCCGCCGAGCCGCTGCATGGCCCACATCGCAGCGGCGGGAAAGAGCGCGAGATAGGCGCAGAAGAGCGCGGTCGCGAGCGCCGCGAGCGGCGCCGGCATCATCCCGAAATCGTGCAGGCTCACGTAGACCCAGGAGACGCCGACCGCGAAGTGGCCGAGGCCCCAGGCGAAGCCGAGCCGGAACGCGCCGCCCGGCGTCGCCCGCGACGCGAGGTGGAAGAGCGCCGCCAGCGCGAGGATCGCGAGCGGCGCGAGGCCCGCGGGCGCGAACCCGGCGACGCCCGCCACCCCCGCGGCGCAGGCGAGGACGAGCCCGGTGCGGCGCGGCGCCTGGCCCGTCACGCCGGCCGGACGTCGGGCGGCCGCTCGACCTGGAGCGTGTGCAGCCGCCGGCTGTCGGCGCGCAGCACGTGGAAGCGCAGGCCGCCGATCACCGCGCTCTCGCCTCGCTTCGGCAGCCGGCCGAAGCGGCTGATGACCAGCCCGCCGATCGTGTCGTGCTCGGCGTCCGGGAAGTCGGTGCCGAAGAACTCGTTGAAGTCCGCGACCGGCACCTGCGCCTTGACGCGGAAGCGGCCGCTCTTCTCGCGCACGATGTTGTCGCCCGCTTCCTCGTAGTCGTACTCGTCCTCGATCTCGACGACGGTCTGCTCGAGCACGTCCTCGATCGTCACCAGGCCGGCGACGCCGCCGTACTCGTCCACGACGATGGCCATGTGGTTGCGGTTCTGCTTGAACTCGCGCAGGAGCACGTTGAGCCGCTTCGACTCGGGCACGAACACCGCCGGGCGCAGCATGTCGCGCACGTTGAACTCCTCCTCGCCGGCGTAGTAGCGCAGCAGGTCCTTCGCGAGCAGGATGCCGATGACGTGGTCGCGGTCGCGGTCGATCACCGGGAAGCGCGAGTGGCCGGTGCCGATGACGAACGGGATGAACCGGTCGGGCGTCTCGTTCACGTCGATCACGTCCATCTGCGCGCGCGGGATCATCACGTCGCGCACCGACATCTCCGAGACGCCGAGCGCCCCCTCGATGATCGACAGCGCGTCGGCGTCGAGGAGGTTGCGCGCGTGCGCCGACTGCAGCAGCGCGATCAGCTGCTCGCGGTCCTCGGGCTCGCGCATCAGGATCGCGCCGAGCCGGTCGAGGAGGGAAGGCTTGTGGCCAGGGGCGTCGTCCATGGGGGTTCGCGGGATCAGGCAGCGCTCAGCGCGCGCGGCGCGCGGGCCGCGGCGCGGCGCCGGGATCGGCGTAGGGGTCGGCGTAGGGGTCGGCGAAGCCGAGCCGCGCGAGGATGCGCCGCTCGCGGGCCTGCATGCGCCGCGCGTCGGCCGCGCGCTCGTGGTCGTGACCGGCGAGGTGGAGCGCCCCGTGCACGAGGAGGTGCGCATAGTGCGCCCGCGCGGGCTTGCCCTGTTCGCGCGCTTCGCGCGCGACCACCGGGACGCACAGCACCAGGTCGCCGGCGAGCGGCCGCCGCGGCCGGTTTTCGTAGACGAACGTGAGGACGTTGGTCGCGTAGTCGCGCCCGCGGAACGTCCGGTTGAGGGCGCGCGCCTCGCGCGCGCCGACGAATCGCACCGCGACCTCCGCGCGGCGCGGCAGCGCCGCGCGGGCCCAGCGCGCGACGGCGCCCGGCGACGGCAGCCCGCGCCGCGGCACGGCGTACTGGACGGCGAGCGCGACCGCCGGCCGCGCGCTCACGTGGCCTCGCGCTCGTGGCGCTCATAGGCGTTCACGATGCGCTGCACCAGCGGGTGGCGCACCACGTCCTCGGCGTCGAAGCGGGTGAACGCGATCCCGCGCACCGCCGCGAGGATGCGCGCGGCCTCGACGAGCCCGCTCTTCTGCCCGCGCGCGAGGTCGATCTGCGTGACGTCGCCGGTCACCACCGCCTTGGAGCCGAAGCCGATGCGCGTGAGGAACATCTTCATCTGCTCGGGCGTGGTGTTCTGCGCCTCGTCGAGGATGATGAACGAGTGGTTGAGCGTGCGCCCGCGCATGTAGGCGAGCGGCGCGATCTCGATCGTGCCCTTCTCGAAGAGCCGCCCCACCTTGTCGAAGCCCATCAGGTCGTAGAGCGCGTCGTAGAGCGGCCGCAGGTACGGGTCCACTTTCTGCGCGAGGTCGCCGGGCAGGAAGCCGAGCCGCTCGCCCGCCTCGACCGCGGGCCGGGTGAGCACCAGCCGCTTGACGTGCTCGCGCTCGAGGGCGTCCACGGCGCACGCGACCGCGAGGTAGGTCTTGCCGGTGCCCGCCGGGCCGACGCCGAAGGTGACGTCGTGCGCGACGATGTTCTTGACGTACTCGCGCTGGCGCGGCGTGCGCCCGTGCAGGTCGGGCTTGCGCACCAGGAGCTGCGGCATCTCGGCCTCGCCCTGCGGCAGTGCGCCGCGCCCGAGCTCGATGAGGCCGAGCTGGATGTCCTCGGTCGAGAGCGACCGGGTCGCGCTGGCGTAGAACTTCTCGAGAACCTCCGCGGCGCGCTCGGTCTGGGCGGGCCGGCCGCGGAGGGTGAAGGTGTCGCCGCGCCGGGCGATCGACACGTCGAGCGCCGTCTCGATCTGGCGCAGGTTCTCGTCGAGGGCGCCGCAGAGGTTCGCGAGGCGCTCGTTGTCCGCCGGCGCGAGGACGACTTCCAGGGGGCGCGGCTTCAAGAGGGCGGCCGGGGCGTCACGACGGGAAAATTCTCGGGCATCGCCGCGGATTCGGCAAGGGCGCCGCCGGCGGGGCGAGGCGCCCGATCGGGCGGGGGATCCTCGTCCGGCGCCGCGCTACGCCGCGCGGCCCGCCGCGCGCGGCCGACCGGACCCGCGCACGCCACTCGCGAGCGGGCCCTCGCGGAGCTCGCCGCGCAGCGAATGCGGCAGCGCCGCCGTGATCACGACGTCCGCGAACCCGCCGATGAGCCGGGGCGGCCCGGGGAAGTTGACCACGCGGTTGTTCGCGGTCCGGCCCGAGAGCTCCGCGGCATCCTTCCTCGCGCGGCCTTCGACGAGCACGCGCTCGGTGCGGCCCACCATCGACTCGCTCACCGCGCGCGCGTGCGCCGCGACGAGCTCCTGCAGCCGCGCGAGCCGCGCGAGCTTCTCTTCCTTCGGCGTGTCGTCGGCGAGCTCCGCCGCGGGCGTCCCGGGCCGGGCGCTGTAGACGAAGCTGAAGGCGCCGTCGAAGCCCACCTCCTCGGCAAGGCGCAGCGTGCGCGCGAAGTCCGCCTCGGTCTCGCCGGGGAAGCCGACGATGAAGTCCGTCGAGATCGAGACGTCGGGCCGCGCCGCGCGCAGGGCGCGCACGATCGACTTGTACTCGAGCACGGTGTAGCCGCGCTTCATCGCCGCGAGGACGCGGTCGGAGCCCGACTGCACCGGCAGGTGCACCTGCGGCGCGAGCTTCGCGAGCGTGCCGTGCGCGGCGACGAGCCGCGCGGTGAACTCGCGCGGGTGGGAAGTGGTGTAGCGGATGCGCTCGATGCCGGGCACCGCCGCGACGTATTCGAGGAGCAGCGCGAAGTCCCCCGCGCCGCCGGCGTCGCCGAGCTCGGCGGGCACCGCGCCGCGCCACGCGTTCACGTTCTGGCCGAGGAGCGTCACCTCCTTCACGCCGCGCTCGGCGAGCTCGGCGATCTCGGCGATCACGTCGTCGAAGGGCCGCGACACCTCCTCGCCGCGGGTGTAGGGCACGACGCAGAAGGTGCAGTACTTGCTGCAACCTTCCATGATCGACACGAACGCGGTCGCGCCCGCGACGCGCGGCGGCGGCAGGTGGTCGAACTTCTCGATCTCCGGGAAGGCGACGTCCACCTGCGGCTTCCCGGTGCGGCGCCGCGCGCGGATCAGCTCCGGCAGCCGGTGCAGCGTCTGCGGCCCGAAGACTACGTCGACGAACGGCGCGCGGGCGACGATCGCCGCGCCCTCCTGGCTCGCGACGCAGCCGCCGACGCCGACGATGAGGCCGGGTTTCGCGCGCTTGAGCGCGCGCACGCGCCCGAGGTCGGTGAACACCTTCTCCTGCGCCTTCTCGCGCACCGAGCAGGTGTTGAAGAGGATCACGTCGGCGTCCTCGGGGCGGTCGGTCGGCTCGAGTCCCTCGGCGGCGGCGAGCACGTCGGCGATCTTCGCCGAGTCGTACTCGTTCATCTGGCACCCGAAGGTGCGGATGTAGACGCGCCCGCTCACTGCTTGCGGGGCATGGGCGCGCCGGCCGGGGGCGCGGCGGGCTGGCCGAAGAGGAGCTCGATCGGCGTCCCGGGCTCGCCCGAGCCGTAGCCGCGCCTCGGCTTCGCCGCCTCGGCGGCGGTGAGGATCCACACGCGCGAGATCTGCCGGTTGGCGTCGAGCGTGTAGTCGACGAGCGAGCCGGCCGGCAGCATCGCCGGGGTGATGGTGAGGTTGTCGCGGGTCCAGATGCGCGCGCCGGGGGCGAGCTGCATCGACTGGCCGTTCACCGCGACGACGTTCTGGGAGACGTGGGTCATCACGCCCCGCCACGCGTCCTCCGGGATCGGCGAGGTGCGGTTCGGCGCCTGCGCCCACGCGGCGGCTGCGGCGAGCGCGGCGAGGAGGGCCGCGAGGCGGACGATTCGGCTCATGGGGTGCGGTCCACGCAGTGGCTCCCCGCGGATTCTAGGGGATCGGGGCCGCCGGCGCGGTGACAGGCTGCCTGCGCACGGTGAGCGCCGCGCCCGGTACCCGCCGGGGGGAAGTGGTGGCGAGTCAGGGATTTGAACCCCGGACCAACGGATTATGATTCCGCTGCTCTAACCGCTGAGCTAACTCGCCCCGGGGAAAGCCGCGCATTATCTTGCCCGCCCTCGCGACGGTCAAGGCGCCTCCGGCGGGCCGCCCTTCGGGACACCGTTGACCGGGATCAATGCTGCGACGCAATATGTTGATTTATTAATATAAGCGCGGGCGCCGGGCCGGGTCATTCGGACGCGCCCGGCGCGCAACTCGAGGGGAACCCATGAAGGTCTGCATCGTCGGCGCCGGCTCGATCGGCGGCTTCGTCGGCGTCAAGCTCGCGCTGGCGGGCGAGGACGTCACGCTCATCGCGCGCGGCGCGAACCTCGAAGCGATCCGCGCGAAAGGCATGCGCCTGGTGATGCACGACGGCGCGGAGCTCGTCGCCCGCAACGTGCGCGCGACGAGCTCGCTGGCGGAAGCCGGCCCGCAGGACCTGGTCGTGCTCGCGATGAAGGCGCACCAGGTCGCCCCGGTCGTGCCCGATCTGCCGCACCTCCTGCACGCGACGACGGCGATCATCCCGATGCAGAACGGGATCCCGTGGTGGTATTTCCAGCGGCTGCCGGCGGCGCTCGGCGGCGGGACCTACGACGACCGCGTCGTCGAGACGGTCGACCCGGGCGGGGCGATCATGCGCGCGGTGGATCCGCGGCGCATCGTCGGCTGCGTGGTGTACCCGGCCGCGGAGCTCGCCGCGCCCGGCCTGGTGCGCCACATCGAGGGCGACCGCTTCCCGCTCGGCGAGCTCGACGGCGCGACGACCGAGCGCGTGCAGCGCTTCGCGGAGATGTTCGCGCGCGCCGGCCTCAAGGCGCCGGTGCTCGACAACATCCGCGCCGAGATCTGGCTGAAGCTCTGGGGCAACCTCACGTTCAACCCGATCAGCGCGCTCAGCCACTCGACGCTGGTCGACATCTGCCAGTTCCCGCACACGCGCCAGCTCGCGGCCGACATGATGACCGAGGCGCAGACGATCGCGAACAAGCTCGGCGTCACCTTCCGCGTGCCCCTCGAGAAGCGCATCGCCGGCGCCGAGAAGGTCGGCAAGCACAAGACCTCGATGCTGCAGGACGTCGAGGCCGGCCGCGATCCCGAGATCGACGCGCTCGTGGGCTCCGTGATCGAGCTCGGGCGCATGACCGGCACGCCGACGCCGCACATCGACACCGTGTACGCGCTCGTCAAGCTGCTCGCGCGCACGATCCGCGAGGAGCGCGTCTACGTCCGCGCCCATCCCTTCGTCGGCTGATCCGGCGCTCCGGGACGCGGCGCCGGCGGCGCACGGCGCCGCGAGCGCCTGCGACGTCCTCGTCGTCGGCGCCGGGCTCGTCGGCGCGAGCTTCGCCGCGGCGCTCGCCGACACGCCGCTCTCGGTCACCGTCGTCGAACGCGGTGCGCCGCCGCCCGCTGCGCCCGGCTGGGACACGCGCATCTATGCGGTCAGCCCGGCGAGCTTTCGCTTCCTCGAGGCCGTCGGCGCGTGGCAACGCCTCGACCCGGCGCGCATCCAGCCGGTGCGGCGCATGGAGATTTTCGGCGACGGCGGCGCGCGGCTCGAGTTCTCCGCCTACGATGCCGGCGCCGGCGAGCTCGCGCACATCGTCGAGGCGGGTGCGATGCAGCGCGCGCTCTGGCAGGTGCTCGCGACGCAGGCGAACGTCGTCCTGCGCTCGCCCGCGGCCTGCGCGTCGCTCGCGCGCGAGGGCAAGCGCTGGCGCCTCGCGCTCGCCGACGGCAGCGCGGTCACCGCCTCGCTCGTGGTCGGCGCGGACGGGCGCGACTCCTGGGTGCGCGGCGAGGCCGGCATCGGCGCGAAGCTCGAGCCCTACGGCCAGAGCGGCGTCGTGGCGAACTTCGCCACCGAGCGCGCGCACGAGGCCACCGCATGCCAGTGGTTCCGCGAGGACGGCATCCTCGCGTACCTGCCGCTGCCCGGGAACCGCATCTCGATCGTCTGGTCGGCGCCGCAGGCGCTCGCCGACGAGCTCGTCGCGCTCGCGCCGGCGGCGCTCGCGGAACGGGTCGCCGCCGCCGGGCACGGGCGGCTCGGCCGGCTCGAGCCCATCACGCCCGCGGCCGCCTTCCCGCTCGCGGTGATGGAGGTCGAGCGGCTCGCCGTGGACGGGCTCGCGCTCGCCGGCGACGCCGCGCACGCGGTGCACCCGCTCGCCGGGCAGGGGGTGAACCTCGGCTTCGGCGACGCGCGCGTGCTCGCCGCGCTGGTGCGCGGCCGTGAAATCTTCCGCGCGCCGGGCGACGCCACCGTGATGCGCCGGTACGAGCGCGCGCGGCGCGAAGATATACTCGCCATGCGGCTCGTGACCCATGGCCTGCAGCGCCTGTTCAGCCTGCCCGGACGCGTTCCCGCCGCCGTCCGCAACCTCGGATTGAACTTCACCGACGGCCTCGGTGTCGTAAAGAACCTTCTGATCCGCCAGGCCCTCGGCTAGGGCCGCCCACCGCGCCCCGGAGACGACCGAATGCTGAAGACCCTCACCCTCGCGCTTGCGCTCGCCCTCGGGGCGGCCGCCCTTCCGGCCGCCGCGCAGACGGCCGCGGCGAAGCCCGCCGCCGCGCCGGCCACGACGCCCGAAGCGCGCATCGCCGAAGCGGTGGAGAAGCTCGTCGGCCGCAAGGTCGATTCGGTCACGAAGGCGCCGTTCCTCGGCCTCTACGAGGTCTACATCGGCGGCGACATCCTCTACACGGACGAAAAGGCGAACTACATCGTCATCGGCGACGTCTACGACGCGAAGGGACCCCAGCCGCGCAACCTGAAGGAGGAGCGGCTCGCGAAGCTGAACGCGGTCAAGTTCTCGGAGCTGCCGCTCGACCAGGCCTTCAAGATGGTGCGCGGCAACGGCAAGCGACAGATCGCCTACTTCTCCGACCCCAACTGCCCCTACTGCAAGCGCATCGAGAAGGAGTTCGCATCGCTCAACGACGTGACCCTGCACGTCTTCCTCTATCCGATCCTCTCGCCGGAATCGGCAGCCCGGTCGAAGGCCGTGTGGTGCTCGCCCGACCGCGCGAAGGCGTGGACCGAGCTGATGCTGAACGGCGTCGAGCCCAAGGCGAACGGCACCTGCGAGACGCCGATCGAGAAGAACCTCGCCCTCGGCCAAAGGCTGCGCATCACCGGGACGCCGACGCTCATCTTCGAGAACGGCTCGCGCCTGCCCGGCGCCGCCCCCGCCGAGAAGATCAACCAGATGCTCGCCGAGGCGTCGAAGAAGTAGGGAACGTCTGAACAGAGGGGGACACATCCCCCTTCGACCCCCGATGTCAGAGGAAGCTCTGTTCCGTTCGGCGAATCGATCAGAGCTTCCCCAGCGCGACGCCCGGGCCTGCCGTCGCGCGCGCGTGCGGCCCGCTCTCCGTCCGATTCCCGGGAGCGCGGCGCGACCCTGCGAGTGTGCACGGGTGCACGGCGCGCGAAGGAATCGCGCCCCCGGCACTTGACGCGGCTCACCGCCCCTCCGCCATCCTTGCAAGCTGTGGAAACGGGACGGGGCATCCCGGAGGGCACACGATGGCAGCGAAGCTCCACGACGACGGCCACCACGCGTGCGTGATGTTCGCGGACCTCGTCGGCGAGGTGCACGGCGAGGCGTCGCAGTCGAACCAGTATCTCGTCGTCGACGGCGGGCACGGCGCGCTCGTCGATCCCGGCGGGAACATGACCTACAACGCGCTCTTCATGGCGTGCGCGCCGCACTTCCCGGCGCAGCGCGTCGAGGCGATCCTCGCGACGAACGCCGACGCCGACGCGGTCGCCTCCCTCGGCCACTGGCTCCTCTCGGCGCACTGCCGCGTCTACGTCCCGGCGCTCTGGGCGCAGTCGGTGCCGCACCTGAGCGGGGCGGGGCGCGCCGCCGGTCGCATCGCCGCGATCCCGGACCCCGGGGCGGCGATCGTCCTCGGCGACGCGGTCATCCACGCGGTCCCGGCCCACTTCCTGCACTCGGCCGGCAACGTCCACTTCTACGACCCGGTCGCGCGAGTGCTCTTCTCCGGCGACCTCGCGAGCTCGGCCGTGCCGGGAGACGAGGCCCAGGTGCCGGTGGAGGGCGACCTCGGCGCGCATGTCGCGGCGATGGCGCCTTTTCACCGCCGCGCGATGGCCGCGAACAAGGTCCTGCGCCTGTGGACGAAGATGGCGCGGCAGCTCGACCTCGAGTGGATCGCGCCGCGCCGCGGCCGGCCGCTGAAAGGCAAGCGCGCCATCGGCCAGTTCTTCGACTGGCTCGAGACGCTCGCATGCGGGACCGACCTCGTGGACGCCGACACCTACCGGCCGCCGGGCGGCTGACGCTGGCAGGGGACCGGAGACAGAGGACGCAGTGCTTCCGGGCTCGTCCCGGACGCTCGCGCGCGGGTCGGGGGAAGGGGTGCCGGGCAGCGTCCGGCTCACGCCGCAGGGCCGGGCGGGGGCGCGGTGCTCGACGCCGCGGCCCGCGCCCACCAGGCCTCCGGCGTCGGGCTTCGCGCGGCTCGACTGCGAAGGCGGTGGCTCAGTTGCCCGGGAGAGGGAAGCCGCGCGGCAGCAGCACCCACATGCGCCCCTGTTGGCGCATCCGCCCCGCTTCGCGGCCGGCGTCCGGACCGAAGCCCCAGAAGAAGTCGGCGCGGGGCGCGCCGCGGATTGCGCCCCCCGTGTCCTGCGCGAGCACCAGGCGCTCGAGCGGCGCGTCCGAAGCCGGGCGGGTCGTCGCGAGCCACACGGGCGCTCCGAGCGGGATGTGGCGCGGATCGACGGCGATCGAGCGCTCCGGCGTGAGCGGCACGCCGAGCGCGCCCGGCGGGCCGCCGTCGGCGTCCGGCAGCTCGCGGAAGAAGACGTAGCTCGGGTTCTGGTTGAGGAGCTCGCCGAGCCGCTGCGGGTTCGCGCGCGCCCACCGCTGGATCCCCTGCATCGACGCTTCGCCGACCGGAAGCTCGCCGCTCTCCACGAGCCACCGCCCGATCGACCGGTAGGGGTGCCCGTTCTGGTCGGCGTAGCCCACGCGCAGGAACCGCCCGTCCTCGAGACGCACCCGTCCCGAGCCCTGCACCTGGAGGAAGAAGGCCTCGACGGGGTCGTCCACCCACACGATCTCCTTGCCGGCGACCGGGGCCGCGCCGTTGTCGATCTCGGCGCGCGAGTAGTAGGGCACCACCCGCCGCCCGTCGAGCCGTCCGCGCAGGCGCAGGCCCTTCAACTCCGGGTTGACGGCGGCGAGGTCGATGACGAGCAGGTCGTCCGGCGGCGCGTAGAGCGGATACAGGAACGGCGCTCGCCGCGCACGGCTGCCGCGCAGCAGCGGTTCGTAATAGCCGGTGACGAGCCCCTGCACCTCGCCATCGCCGCTCGCGATGCGGAAGGGAACGAAGTTCGCCTCGAGGAAAGCGCGCACCGCCGCGTCGCCCGGGCTCGCGACCTTCGCCGCCTCCGTGCAAACGGGTTGCCAGGCCGGCTGGAAGCGCAGGGCGCGGCAGCTCGCGAGGAATGCGCTCCACGCTTCGCCGACCGCGTCCGCCGTCCAGCCGGGCAGCTCGGCGAAGCTCGCCGCGGTGAGCGTCGGCGCCCGTGCCTCCGGCGGCTTCACGCCCGGGCAGGCGGGACACGCGGGGCAGGGCGGGCAGGACGGCGCCCGCGCCGCGGTTTCGCGTGCCGTCGGCGCGGCGCAGGCGGAAACCAACAGCATGAGGAGCGCGGCCGCGATCGTGCGCGCGTGCTTTAACATCGGTTGAAGCGTTGGCGTACGGGGAGAGTATACGGGCATGCTCGAAGGCGGCTTCTGGGTGTTCATCCTCGAGGGCGCGGCCGCGCTCGTGATCGCCGCGCTCATCGTGTGGTGGACGCTGCCGCGCCGGAAGAAGGACGACGGCGAGGGCCGCTGAACGCGTTGCGCGGCATCGATGCCGCGGCCGTCAGCGGCGGCGCTTCACGAGGCGGATGCGGCGGAACCAGCCGGCCGCGAGGGCGGGCTCGTCGGCCGCGACCGCGAGCGCGGGGGCGGCGGCGAGCGCGTCCTCGAACACGACGTCGAGGCGCGTCGCGATGCGCCGTGCAACCGGATTGAGCGCGCGGCGCAGCCGGCCGCGCTCGCCCGGCCGCAGGAACTTGTCGAACACGAGCACGAGGCCGCCGGGCTTCACGACGCGCTCGGCCTCCGCGAGCGCGCGGCGCGCGTCGGGCACGACCGCGAGGATGAGGTGCAGCACGACGGCGTGGAAGGCGGCGTCCGGGAAGGGCAGGCGCATCGCGTCGCCCTGCACGAGGCGCAGGTTCGCCCTGGTCCGCGGGACGCGCTCGAGCATGGCCCGCGTGAGGTCGACGCCCACGTAGCGGTTGCCCTGCGGCAGCAGCGGGACGTCGAGGCCAGTGCCGATCCCGGCGATCAGCACCCGCTTGCCGGGGTGGGGCAGATGCGCGAGGCTCGCGCGGCGCGCGGCCGCGGTCGCGCGCGCCACCGTGGCGTCGTAGAACGGCGCGATGAGGCGATAGCTTCGCGCGAGGCTCAATGCAGCACGCGCGGGACCGAGAGCGTGAACGCCGGGATCGGCGCCTCGAACCGGGTGCCGTCGTCGGCGACCATCTGGTAGCTGCCCGACATCGTGCCCACGGGCGTCGCGATCGCGGTGCCGCTCGTGTAGCGGTGCACCCCGCCGGGCGCGAGGTGCGGCTGCTCCCCCACCACGCCGAGCCCGCGGACCTCCTGCACGCGGCCCTCCGCGTCGGTGATGACCCAATGCCTGCTGATCAGCTGCGCCGGCTCGGTGCCGGTGTTGCGGATGGTGATCGTGTAGGCGAACACGTAGCGGCCGGCGACTTCGTCGGACTGCTCCGGGAGGTAGCGGACCTCGGGCTCGACGGTGATCTCGTAGCGCTTGTCGGTCTTCACGGTGCCGTCATCCCACGGGCGCGACGCGCGGGCGGCGCGCCTCAGCGCGAGCGGTTGCGCGACAGCGGGTCGTCGACCCACTCGTTCTCGGCCCGCACGAACCCGAATTGCCGCTGATGCTGCCGCGAGAGCTCGAGCAGCGCCGTCATCACGTCCGGCGGGAAGCCGGTCCGGTTGCCACGGTCGTCGATGATGAGCTTGTCGAGATAGCGGTCGCATTCGGGCGTGCCCCACAGGTCGTGGATCTGGAGCGCGATGCGCGGGAACTTCGCCTGGACGATGGGGAACGGGTGCGGCGCTCCGGCCGCGGCCGGCTGTTCCGCCCCGCTGCGCGCGGCGCGCTGCACCTCGATCTCCTGGCTGTCGAAGAGCTTCGGCAGTCCGTCCTTGCTCCCGCGCTCACCCGCCATCCGCCCGTCCTTTGCGTGCCGCCGCCTCGCCGATTTTCTATCATAGAGCCGCCGGGGTCGCCACCCGGCGAGCGGGCCGGGCGTGCACTGCGCCGGCCGGCGCCGCCGCGGACGCTACAATCGGCTCCTTTCCGACCCCGCCTGCCATGCCCGCCCCGAACCGCTACCGCATCGCCCCGAGCATCCTCTCCGCCGACTTCGCGCGCCTCGGCGAGGAGGTGAAGAGCGTCGTCGCCGCGGGCGCCGACCTCATCCACTTCGACGTGATGGACAACCACTACGTCCCCAACCTCACTGTCGGGCCGCTCGTCTGCGAGGCGATCCGTCCGCACGTCGAGGTGCCGATCGACGTGCACCTCATGGTGAAACCGGTCGACCGGATCGTCCCGGACTTCGCCAAGGCGGGCGCGAGCATCATCAGCTTCCACCCGGAGGCGAGCGAGCACGTCGACCGCACCATCGGCCTCATCCGCGACTGCGGCTGCCGGCCCGGCCTCGTCTTCAACCCGGCGACGCCGCTCGACTGGCTCGACTACACGCTGCACGCGCTCGACCTCGTGCTCGTGATGTCGGTGAACCCCGGCTTCGGCGGGCAGAAGTTCATCCCGCACGCGCTCGACAAGGTGCGCGAGATCCGGCGGCGCATCGACGCTTCGGGCCGCGAGGTGATGCTCGAGGTGGACGGCGGCGTCAAGACCGAGAACATCGCGGAGGTCGCGCGCGCCGGGGCCGACACCTTCGTCGCGGGGTCGGCCATCTTCGGGTCGAAGGACTACAAGGCGACCATCGCGGCGATGCGCGCGGCGCTGGCGAGCGCCGGATGAAGGCGGCGACACGGCGAAACCACGGGACCATGAAACCGATCCGCGCCGTGCTCTTCGACCTCGACGGGACGCTCGTCGACAGCGCCGCCGACCTCGCGGCGGCCGCCAACCGCATGCTCGCCGCGCTGGGGCTCCCGCCGCGCTCGGTGGAGGACGTGAAGACCTACGTCGGCAAGGGCATCCCGCGCCTCGTGCACCGCGCGCTCCTCGGCCGGCTCGACGGCGACGCGGACCCGGTGCTACACGCGCGGGCGCTCGCGCTCTTCGAGGCCGCCTATGCCGAGGAGTCGGGCCGCCACTCGGCCGTGTTCGCGGGCGTCACCGAGGGACTGGCGCGGCTGCGCGCGGCCGGGCTCGCGCTCGCCTGCGTCACCAACAAGGCCGAACGCTTCACGCTCGACCTCCTCGCGGCGAAGGGGCTCGACGGCTACTTCGACGTCGTCGTGAGCGGCGACTCCACGCCCGTCAAGAAGCCCGACCCGGGCCCGTTCCTGCACGCGTGCGAGCGGCTCGGCGTCGCGCCCGCGGAAGCGTTCGTGATCGGCGACTCCGCGAACGACGTCGCCGCGGCGCGCGCCGCGGGCATCCCCATCCTGTGCGTCCCCTACGGCTACAACGAGGGCGTGCCGGTCGCCGTGCTCGGCGAGCCGATGGTCGCGACCATCGCCGAAGCGGCGGCGCGGCTGCTCGCCTCGCGCGCGGAGGCCGCCGGCGCGGCATGAGCGCGCCGGGCCGCTCCCGAGCGCGAATCCCGCGGCGGCGTGCGCGGCGGGGAGTCCCGTGAGCGCGCTCCTCGAGCGGATCGCCGCGATCGTCGGCCCGCAGGCGCTCCTCACGGCTGACGCGGACACGGCGCCCTATGCCATCGACTGGCGGCGGCGTTACCGGGGGCGGCCTCTCGCCGTCGTGCGGCCCGCCTCCACGGCGGAAGTCGCCGCGGTCGTGAGGCTCTGCGCCGAGACGCGCACGCCGGTCGTCCCGCAGGGGGGCAACACCGGGCTCGTCGGCGGCGCGACGCCCGACGCGTCCGGGCGCGAGGTGGTGGTGAGCCTCGCGCGCATGAACCGCATCCGCGCGATCGACCGCGAGAACGACGCGCTCACGGCGGAGGCGGGCTGCACGCTCGCCGCAGTGCAGGCGGCGGCGCGCGAGGCCGGGAGGCTCTTTCCGCTCTCGCTCGCTTCCGAGGGCTCGTGCCAGATCGGCGGCAACCTCTCCTCGAACGCGGGCGGCACGGCGGTGCTGCGCTACGGGAACGCGCGCGAGCTCACGCTCGGGCTGGAGGTCGTGCTGCCCGATGGGGCCGTCTGGGACGGCCTGCGCGCGCTGCGCAAGGACAACACCGGCTACGACCTTAAGCAGCTCTTCCTCGGCGCCGAGGGCACGCTCGGCATCATCACCGCAGCGGTCCTCGAACTCTTTCCGCTGCCGGCGGGGCGCGCCACCGCGATCGCCGCGCTCGACACACCGGCGCAGGCGGTGGAGCTCCTCGGGCTCATGAAGGCGCGCTGCGGCGAGCGGCTCACCGCCTTCGAGCTCTTCTCCGACTACGCGCTCGCCCTGGTGCTGAAGCACTTCCCCGGCTCGGCGGCGCCGTTCACGGCGCGTCATCCGCAATACGCGCTGGTCGAGCTCGAGGACACGCAGAGCGAGGAGGCGGCGCGCGGGCTCGCGGAGGCTGCGCTCGCCGAGGCGCTCCAGTGCGGCGTGGTCCGCGATGCGGTGCTGGCCGCGAGCGAGGCGCAGTCGCGCGCGCTGTGGTCGCTGCGCGAGAACATGTCCGAGGCGCAGGCGGCGGAAGGCAAGAACATCAAGCACGACGTTTCCGTCCCGACCTCCCGCATCGCCGCCTTCGTCGCGGCCACCGACGCGGCGCTCGCGCGCGCGTTCCCCGGCGTGCGCATGGTGACCTTCGGGCACCTCGGCGACGGCAACCTGCACTACAACGCGGCGGCGCCGGAGGGCGTCGATCCCGAGCGCTGGATGGCGAACCAGGCGGCCGTGAACCGCATCGTGCACGACTCGGTTGCGGCGTTCGGCGGCTCGATCAGCGCCGAGCACGGACTGGGGCAGGCCAAACGCGAGGAGATCCTGCGCTACAAGTCGCCCGTCGAGATGGACTTGATGCGGCGGGTCAAGGCGGCGCTCGACCCGCTCGGGATCATGAACCCGGGCAAGGTTATCTGAAAGGCGCGGGCAGCGCGGGGCCGGGGGCCGTTTCCAAGGGCGCGGGCCCGGTGCTATAGTCGCGGCGTCGCATCCGACCGCAACGAGACCCTCCGCAATGCTCCGGCACTTCGGGATTCGCGCGTGGCAGGCGCGGGACAGCTGGCGTCGCTGGCGTCCCTGAGCCGTTTCACGCGCGCGGGGCGCGCCATCCCCCGCGAAGATCCCGAAGAGCAGCACCCGCACCGGAGCGTTCCATGACCGAACAGGAGTTCAAGCGGCTCGCCGCCGAAGGCTACAACCAGGTTCCGCTCGTCCTGGAGACCTTCGCCGACCTCGACACGCCGCTCTCGATCTATCTCAAGCTCGCCAACCGCACCGGCACCTATCTCCTCGAGTCGGTGGTCGGCGGCGAGCGCTTCGGGCGCTATTCGTTCGTCGGGCTGGCCGCGCGCACGCGCATCAAGGCGGTCGGGCGCCTCGTGACCGTGATGCACGGCGACGCGGTCGTCGAGAAGGCGCAGACCGGCGATCCGCTCGGCTTCATCCGCCAGTATCTCGGGCGCTACCGTGTCGCGCCGATCCCCGGGATCGGCCGCTTCGCCGGCGGCCTGGTCGGCTACTTCGGCTACGACACCGTGCGCTGGATCGAGCCGAAGCTCGCCGGCGGCTGGCTGAAGGAAGATCCGCTCGGCTGCCCCGACCTGCTGCTCCTGCAGTCGGAGGAGCTCGCCGTCGTGGACAACCTCTCCGGGAAGCTCTACCTCGTCGTCTACGCCGACCCGTCGCAGCCGCGGGCCTGGGACGACGCGCAGGCGCGGTTGCGCGAGCTCCTGGGCGCACTGCGGCTGCCGGTGCAGCTGCCGCACGAGACGCCGCGCGAGCCGTTGCCGGCGGTGTCGAGCTTCGGCAGGGAGGCGTTCATGGCCGCGGTCGAGCGCGCGAAACGGCTCATCGCCGACGGCGACATCATGCAGGTGGTGCTGTCGCAGCGGATGAGCCAGCCGTTCGCCGCCTCGCCGCTCGCGCTCTACCGCGCGCTGCGCGCGCTCAACCCGTCGCCCTACATGTTCTACTTCGACTTCGGCGACTTCCACGTCGTCGGCGCCTCCCCCGAGATCCTCGCGCGCAAGTCGGGGAACGCCGTGACGGTGCGCCCGATCGCGGGGACGCGACCGCGGGGCCGGACGCCCGCCGAGGACGAGGCGAACGCCGCCGACCTGCTCGCCGACGAGAAGGAGCGCGCCGAGCACGTGATGCTCGTGGACCTCGGGCGCAACGACGTCGGGCGCGTGGCGCGCATCGGCACGGTGAAGGTCACCGAGCAGATGGTGATCGAGCGCTATTCCCACGTGATGCACATCGTCTCGAACGTGGAAGCCGAGCTCGCGCCGGGGCTCGACGCGATCGACGTCCTCAAGGCCACCTTCCCCGCGGGCACCGTGAGCGGCGCGCCCAAGGTGCGCGCGATGGAGATCATCGACGAGCTCGAGCCGATCAAGCGCGGCATCTACGCCGGGGCGGTCGGCTACCTCGGCTTCAACGGCGACATGGACGTGGCGATCGCGCTGCGCACTGCGGTGCTCAAGGACCGGGTGCTGCACGTGCAGGCCGGCGCGGGCATCGTCGCCGATTCGGCGCCGGAGCGGGAATGGGAGGAGACCGAGCACAAGGCGCGCGCGATCCTGCGGGCGGCCGAGATCGCGACACGGGGGCTCGATACGCGGCTCGGGGCTTGACCGCCGGGGACGCGGGGGACGCAGGAACTTCATCCGTGGACGCAAACGGGATCGGGATCGCGGTGGTCGACTCGGCATCGGCTGCGCGCAGCGCCCTCGGGCCGGGCCTGCTCGAAGGCGCATGCGAAGCCTGCCTCGGTCACGAATCGGGGGCACACGGGCTGTGCGTCGAGCGTCAGGTCGCCGTGCCGATTCGCCACGAGGGTGTGGAGGTCGATGCGGGATACCGCGTCGCTATCCCGGTCTCGGAGGTGGTCATCGTCGAGCTGAAATCGGCGGATCGCCTCGTACCGCTCCATCTCGCGCAGCGCCTCGGCTACTTGAAGCCGAACGGGAAGCGACTCGGCCATCCGCTGAATTGCAACGTCGTCCACATGCGCAACGGCATCGAGAGAGTGGTGAACGGGTCGTGACCTCCGCGTCCCGCGCGTCCACTGCGGTGAACCCCATGCTCCTCATGATCGACAACTACGACTCCTTCACCTACAACCTCGTGCAGTATTTCGGCGAGCTCGGCGAGGACGTGCGCGTCTTCCGCAACGACCAGATCGCGGTCGCCGACATCGCCGCCATGCGGCCCGACCGAATCGTGATCTCACCCGGGCCCTGCGCGCCGGCGCAAGCAGGGATCTCGGTCGCGGCGATCCGCGAGTTCGCCGGCAAGGTGCCGATCCTCGGCGTGTGCCTCGGGCACCAGTCGATCGGCGCCGCCTTCGGCGGGAAGATCGTGCACGCGAAACACCTGATGCACGGGAAGACCTCGCCGATCCATCACGGCGGCGTGGGGGTGTTCCGCGGTCTGCCCGACCCGTTCACGGCGACCCGTTACCATTCGCTCGCGATCGAGCGTGAGTCGCTGCCCGCCTGCCTGGAGGTCACCGCCGAGACCGACGACGGCGAGATCATGGGCGTGCGCCACCGCGAGCTCGCCGTCGAAGGCGTGCAGTTCCATCCCGAATCGATCCTGACCGAGCACGGCCACGCGCTGCTCAGGAATTTCCTGCAATGACGCGTCGCCACGAAGACACGAAGGCACGGAGGACGCGGGTCGGTGCCGCCGCGGCGCCCCGCGGTCGGGGCCGGCCATGGCTGACCGGCGCGGCCCTTCACGGCTTCGTGCCTTCGCGGTGATCTTCCCCGAAAGAGAGCGACCGATGCCCATCACCCCCCAGGAAGCGCTCACGCGCACCATCGAGCACCGCGAGATCTTCCACGACGAGATGCTCGACCTCATGCGCAGCATCATGTCCGGCGAGATGTCGCCGGTGATGATCGCCGCGCTCACCATCGGCCTGCGCGTCAAGAAGGAGACGATCGGCGAGATCACCGCCGCGGCGCAGGTCATGCGCGAGCTCTCGGCGAAGGTCACGGTCGCCGACGACGCGCACCTCGTCGACACCTGCGGCACCGGCGGGGACTCGGCCCACACCTTCAACATCTCCACCGCCGCTGCGTTCGTGACGGCGGCCGCCGGCGCGCGCGTCGCGAAGCACGGCGGGCGCGCGGTCTCGAGCCAGTCGGGCAGCGCCGACGTGCTCGAGGCGCTCGGGGCGAACATCGGCCTCAACCCGGCGCAGGTGGGCGAGTGCATCGACGCCGTCGGCGTCGGCTTCATGTTCGCGCCCAGCCACCACAGTGCCATGAAGCACGCCGCGCCGGTGCGCCGCGAGCTCGGTGTGCGCACGATCTTCAACATCCTCGGGCCGCTCACCAACCCGGCGGGCGCGCCCAACCAGCTGATGGGCGTGTTCCATCCCGACCTCGTCGGCATCCAGATCCGCGTGTTGCAGCGCCTCGGGGCGAGGCACGCGCTGACGGTGTGGGGCAAGGAGAACCTCGACGAGATCTCGATCAGCGGGCCGACCATGGTCGGCGAGCTGAAGGACGGCCGCATCCAGGAATACGAGGTGCACCCGGAGCGCTTCGGGCTGCCGGTGCACGATCCGCGCACCCTGCGCGCGGCCACCGTCGAGGACTCGCGCGCCATGATCCTCGCCGCGCTCGAGAACAGGGGCGGCGCGCCGCGCGACATCGTGGCGCTCAACGCCGGCGCGGCCATCTATGCGAGCGGCCGGACGCCGAGCTTCGAGGAGGGCGTCGAGGCGGCGTTCGAGGCGATCGCGAGCGGCGCGGCGCGCGCGAAGCTCGACGAGTTCGTGCGCTTCACGCAGAAGTTCGCGCGTGGCTGACGTCCTCGAGCGCATCCTCGCGGTGAAGCGCGAAGAGGTGGCCGCGGCGCGCGCCGCTCGGCCGCTTCCCGAGGTGCGCCGCGCCGCCGAATCGATGCCGCCGCCGCGGGGCTTCGAGGACGCGCTCCGGCAGAGGGTCGCCGCGGGCGGGCCGGCCGTCATCGCCGAGATCAAGAAGGCGAGCCCGTCGAAAGGCGTGCTGCGCGCCGACTTCGACCCGGTCGCGATCGCGCGGAGCTATGCGGCCCACGGCGCGGCCTGCCTCTCGGTGCTGACCGACGCGCCGTTCTTCCAGGGCAGCGCCGCCTATCTCGGGGCCGCGCGCGCCGCGTCCGGGCTTCCCGCCCTGCGCAAGGACTTCATCGTCGATCCCTACCAGGTGTACGAGGCGCGCGCGATGGGCGCCGACGCGATCCTCCTGATCGTCGCCGCGCTCGACCCGGCGCGCATGCGCGAGCTCGAGGCGGTGGCGGTCGCGCTCGGGATGGCGGTGCTCGTGGAGACCCACTCGCCGGAAGAGCTCGACCTCGCGCTCGCCCTGGCCACGCCGCTCCTCGGCATCAACAACCGCGACCTGCGGACCTTCGCAACGAGCCTCGCGACGACGCTCGACCTCCTGCCGCGCATCCCGGCCGGCAAGCTCGTCGTCACCGAGAGCGGCATCCTCGCGCCCGAAGACGTCGCCCTGATGCGTGCGAACGGCGTCCATGCCTTCCTCGTCGGCGAGGCGCTCATGCGCGCGCCGGATCCCGGCGAAGAGCTGGAGCGGCTGTTCGGCTCCCCCGGCATCGGCTGACGCGCCGGCCGGCGGTTCGCGCTTCCGCGCTCGGCGGGTGGGCGCGGTCGGCGAAGTTTCCCCGCTCGGCTTCGCCGGTGGGCCGGGAAATGCTCCTGTTGCGCGCCGACCACATGGAAAATCATGGGCTTGTCAGCGACTCCTCGCGTCAGGACAGCCGAGCCGGCGGCCGGCGGCTGGACGGTCGCGCGAGGGAACCTTGGCAAGTCATTGAAAAAAATGAGATCACACCGGGGCACAGCGATGTTGCAGAGGAACAACAAAGCCCCGCGCGCGGGCGCCGAAAACCGGGGCTTCGCTTGCTGCGCTTCCGAGCGGCGGCGCAGAATTCGTCCAGCTTCCCGATTCGTTCGGAGGAGTTGGGTTGGGCGGCGCGCCGCCCGGAATGACAACGACACAGGAGTAATCCATGAAGAAGAAGCTTCTTGCTCTCGCGGTTGCCGGCGCGCTCGCTCCGGCGTTCGCCGTGGCGCAGACTTCGAACGTCACGCTGTCCGGCCAGCTCAAGCTCGGCTACGAGTACATCGACACCGACGGCGCCCGCGGCGGCACGGCTGGTTACAACAACATCTACCGCATCGCGAACGAGACCTCGTGGGTCCGCCTCTCGGGCTCGGAAGACCTGGGCAACGGCCTGCGCGCCGTGTTCCAGATCGAGAGCGAGATCAACGGCGACGTGCAGGGCGGCCTCTGGACCTCGCGTAACTCCGGCGTCGGCCTCGCGAGCAACACGCTCGGCACGCTGATGTTCGGCCGCTGGGACGCGCACTACACGTCGCACGCCGCGGTCGAAGGCGCGGGCTTCGGCGGCAACGCCCTCGCCCTCAAGGCGAACTCGCTCAACCTGCTCCAGTGGGTGAACGGTCTCGGCACCGCGGGTTCGCGCCTCTCGAACGTCATCCGCTACGTCTCGCCGACCTGGGCGGGCTTCTCGGGCGAGGTCATCTACTCGCTCGACAGCGAGCCGGCGGGCACCAGCTCGTCGTCGGTCCAGTCCTCGAGTGGCCAGCGCGGCCGTCCGAGCGAGTGGGCCATCACCCTGCGCTGGGGCGCCGGTCCGGCCAACGCGTTCCTGTCCTACATCAACCGCCACAACCAGGGCCTCGTGCTGGCGAACTACGGCGGCGGCGTTCCGGCCTACACCGGCGCGCTTCCGACGACGCTCTCGGACGCGGCGGCGGCGGGTCTCGGCGGCGGCCTGAACGGCAACGCGCTCAGCCTGAACCAGGGCACCCTCGACCTCGAGGCCTACCGGTTCGGCGGTTCGTACACGTTCGGCTTCGGCGGCGGGATGCAGCTGAAGGTCGGCGCGATCGGCGACTACAACAAGTGGAACGCCGACATCGCCAACAACACGTCGAACATCAACGCCAAGCGCTGGGCGATGGCGATCCCGGCCTCGCTCGCCATGGGTCCGCACACGATCTTCGCGACCTTCGGCTACGCGTGGGACACGAAGGGCAACGTGAACTGCAACACCGCGATCGGCGGCGTCACGGCGCGCGTTGGCTGCTCGGGCGGCGATACGTCGGCGCAGATGTACATGATCGGCTACGACTACGCGCTCTCCAAGAGGACGTCCGTGGGCGGCAACTGGGTCATGATCAACAACGACACCAACGCCTACTACGACTTCTGGACCCGCGGCATCGGCGTCGGCGCGGCCGGCACGGCGACCGCGACCGGCGGCGGCGCGAGCCCGCAGTCGTTCTACGTCGGCATCCGCCACCTGTTCTAAGAAGTGGCGACCGGACGGCCGCGAGGCCGTCCGCCGATTCTTCGAAGGGCGCCGCGAGGCGCCCTTCTTTTTTGCACCTTCGGCAGCGCCGCACGGTGGGCGGCTTCACCCGAGCCGCCCGCGCCCGGGGCGGTAAAATCGCGGTCAGTGCCAACGTTGCGGCGCCTTGCGCTGCCCATGCCGATGCTGTCGCCTCTGGACCATTTGATCGTCGCCTTCGACCGCGGGCTGCGAACCGTCTCCGGCACGCTTTGCTCGGCGCGGCCGCTCCCGGGCGAAGCCCTTCCCGAGGCGGAGCTCTCCGACGCCGAGCGCCGCCACGCCGCGGGGCTGATGCGGGTGAACCACAGCGGCGAGGTCTGCGCGCAGGCGCTCTACCAGGGCCAGGCGCTCGCCTCGGGAAACGACGACCTGAAGGCGGCCCTTGCCGGCGCGGCGCGCGAGGAAGAGGACCATCTCGCGTGGACCGGGCACCGCCTCCGCGAGCTCGGCGGGCACACGAGCCTGCTCGCGCCGCTCTGGTACGCGGGGTCGCTCGCGATCGGTTACGCGGCCGGGAAGCTCGGCGACGACTGGAACCTCGGTTTCCTGAAGGAGACCGAGCGGCAGGTCGAAGCGCACCTACAGGGGCATCTCGACCGCTTGCCGGAGTCGGACCTGCGCACGCGCGCGATCGTCGAGCAGATGAAGGTCGACGAGGCGGGCCATGCCGACATGGCCGCCGAGCTCGGCGCGCGCGAGCTGCCGCTTCCCGTGAAGCTCGCGATGAAGCTCACCGCGAAGGTGATGACGACGGTTGCGTATCGCGTGTAGCGCCGCGTATCGTCCACCACGAAGGCACGAAGGCACGAATCGAGGTGCCGGGCGCTTGCGGCCCGGGTCGCGTTCCCACGCGACCATGCCCTCGCCGCGCGCGTCCCAACCTCATCTGGATCCGCGAATCACAGCGATCGCGGCCCTGTGTGCCTTCGCGTCCTCGTGGTGAAGCGGTTTCGCCCGGCCGCTCGCGGGCGTTCGTTCAGTCCTCGACGATCTCGAAGTCGTGGGTGATCTCGGCGGTCTTCGCGAGCATCGCCGTCGCCGAGCAGTACTTCTCGTGCGAGAGCTGCACCGCCCGGGCGACCGCCTCGGGCTTGAGCCCCCTGCCGCGTACGACGAAGTGCATGTGGATGCGCGTGAATACTTTCGGGTCGGTCTCGGCGCGCTCGGCCTTGACCTGCACCTCGCAGTGGCGCACGTCGTGCCGCCCGCGCTTCAGGATCAGCACGACGTCGATCGCCGTGCAGCCGCCGGTCCCCGCGAGCACGGTCTCCATCGGGCGCGGCCCGAGGTTGCGTCCGCCCGCGTCAGGGGCGACGTCCATCACGAACGCGTGCCCGCTGCCGGTCTCGGCGACGAACGTCATGCCCCCCGCGGCGCTCCACTTTACCGTGCATTCCATCGGATCCGCCCCCGAAGAAGAGCGCGGATTCTAGCGGCAAGGATGCCCCCCGTCACGCTGCATAGTTACGCTGCGTCGCAGCATGCGGAGTAGAGACGGGCCTCTACCGCAAGGCATTCATTATTAAAACGAACGTTCGTTCGTTTCGCTATGTCATTGCTTTGTAAGACGCCATCCAGCAAACGCCCGCATAAGCCCAGGGCCTTCGACGGATAGAAAATCTCTGTGTATTAGAGAATTCGGAATCTTGCAACGCACAAGATTCTCGGGTACAGTGGCAACCGTTGTGAGGTGCCCGGCCGCATCCCCTCCGGGCCCTCCGAGGTTAGTCTCCTCCACCCTCCTCCTTTGGTGGATTCGGCCCAGCCGCAAGTGCTGGGCCTTTTTTTTGCGGCCATGGCCGCTCCGAGGGGCCCATGGATGGCGTCGGCGCGCATCGCCTTTGACACCCCGTCCGGCGCAACGCTAAAATCCCGCCTCTTTGCGAACCGCCAAGCTCAGGGCAGTCCGAGCCATGAAAACCTTCTCCGCCAAGCCGCACGAAGTGAAGCGCGACTGGTACGTCGTCGATGCCGCCGACAAAGTGCTCGGGCGGCTCGCTGTCGACGTCGCCCGGCGGCTCCGCGGCAAGCACAAGCCCGAATACACGCCGCACGTCGACACCGGCGACTACATCGTGGTCGTCAACGCCGCGAAGGTCCGCGTGACCGGCAACAAGGCGCAGGACAAGAAGTACTACCGCCACAGCGGCTACCCGGGCGGTATCTTCGAGACCTCGTTCGCGAAGCTGCAGGCGAAGCACCCGACGCGCGCCATTGAGGCCGCGGTGAAGGGGATGCTGCCGAAAGGCCCCCTCGGCTACGCGATGCTGAAGAAGCTCAAGGTGTACGCCGGCGCGGAGCACCCGCACGCCGCGCAGCAACCGAAGGTCCTCGAGGTGAAGGCATGATCGGCGATTACTACTACGGCACCGGCCGTCGCAAGAGCGCGGTGGCCCGCGTGTTCATCAAACCCGGCAAGGGCAAGTTCATCGTCAACGACAAGCCGGTAGACGAGTTCTTCGGGCGCGAGACGGGACGGATGGTCGTGCGCCAGCCGCTCGTGCTCACCAACCACCTCGGCACCTTCGACATCAAGGTGAACGTCGACGGCGGCGGCGAGTCCGGCCAGGCCGGCGCAGTCCGCCACGGGATCACGCGGGCGCTGATCGAGTACGACCCGACGCTCAAGCCCGTGCTCTCCAAGGCGGGCCTCGTCACCCGCGACGCGCGCGAAGTGGAGCGCAAGAAAGTCGGCCTGCACAAGGCCCGACGCGCACCCCAGTTCTCCAAGCGCTAGCGCGCGGGTCGACGCGCCCGGGAAAGCCGCCCTCCGGGCGGCTTTTTTCGTTTCCGGGCGGCCTCTACCGCGGCCGGGACGTCGGGCGCGGGCGACAGCGGCGCATCCCGGGGGCGGTCCGGGCGACAATGCGCCCCTGCCCGCCTGGCGCGGGCGGAGCATCACTGGGGCAGGAGCGGGGATGAAGACGGTCAAGGCAGGCGTCGTCGGCGGCACGGGGTACACCGGAGTGGAGCTCCTGCGCCTCCTCGCGCGCCACCCGGGCGTCGAGCTCGTCGCGATCACTTCGCGCAAGGACGCGGGCACGCCGGTGGCGGAGATGTTCCCCAGCCTGCGCGGCCGCGTGTCGCTCGCTTTCTCGGATCCGGCCCGGACGGATCTCGCGGCGTGCGACGTCGTGTTCTTCGCCACGCCCCACGGCGTCGCCATGGCCGAGGCGCAGCGCCTCGTCGACGCCGGCACGCGCATCATCGACCTCGCCGCGGACTTCCGGCTGCGCGACCTCGTCGAATGGAGGCGCTGGTACAAGCTCGACCACGCCGCGCCCCACCTCGCGGCGGAAGCCGTCTACGGTCTGCCGGAGCTCTACCGCGAGCGCATCCGGACCGCGCGCATCGTCGCGAACCCGGGCTGCTACGCGACGAGCGTGCAGCTCGGCTTCCTGCCGCTCGTCGCGGCAGGCGTGGTGGACACCGGCCACCTCATCGCCGACGCGAAGTCGGGCGTGAGCGGCGCCGGGCGCAAGGCCGAGCTCGGCCTGCTCTATTCGGAGGCGGCCGACAACTTCAAGGCCTACAACGTCGGCGCGCACCGGCACGTGCCGGAGATCGTGCAGAGCCTGTCGGAGGCGGCGGGCGGCCCGGTGCGCGTCACGTTCGTCCCGCACCTCGTGCCGATGATCCGGGGCATCCACGCGACGCTCTATGCGCGCATCACGCGCGAGGCGGATTTCCAGTCGTTGTTCGAGAAGCGCTACGCGGGCGAGCCGTTCGTCGACGTGATGCCGGCGGGCAGCACGCCCGATACGCGGTCGGTGCGCGCGTCGAACCTCTGCCGTCTCGCCATCCACCGCCCGGGCGGCGGCGACACGCTCGTCGTGCTCTCCGTCATCGACAACCTCGCGAAGGGCGCGTCCGGCCAGGCGGTGCAGAACATGAACATCATGTTCGGGCTGGGAGAGACAACCGGGCTCGAGGTCGTGCCGGTCGTCCCGTAGCGGACATGTCCACGCTCCTGCGCAAGCTCCGCCAGCGCTTCGGCATCGCCGCACGGCCGATGACCGTGCGGACGCACGTCGCGCTGCATTGGCGGGTGCTCGGCTACGCCGTCGCCGGCGCGATCGGCATCGCCGGCGCATGGTGGCTCTACGGGGCGGCGCAGCGCTACGCCGGCTTCGACCGCGAAGCGCTCGAGCGCGAGGTCGCCGAGCTGCGGGGGCGGTCGGGAGAGCTGGAGAAAGAGTCCGCCCGCCTGCGTGACGTGGCCGACGCGGCCGACAGCAACCTCAAGATCGAGCGCACCGCCCAGGCCGAGCTGAAGGCGCAGCTGAAGACGCTCGAGGAGGAGAACGCCCGGCTCAGGGAGGACCTCGCGTTCTTCGAGAATCTGATTCCCGGGGCGTCGAAGGACGAGCGGCTCGCCATCCATGGCCTGCGGGTTGCGCCCGAGAAGGTGCCGGGCGAGTACCGCTACCGGATGCTCGTCTCCCAGGGCGGCGCCGCGCGCGACCGCGAATTCCGCGGCGCGCTGCAGCTGGTGGTCGAGCTGCAGCGCGAGGGACGCGGTGCCGTGCTGACCCTGCCCGAGGAGAAGGGCGCCGGCGGCGAGGCTTACACGCTCGCGTTCAAGCGCTACCATCGCGTCGAGGGTGTGTTCCGCGTCCCGCCCGGGGCGGTCGTCAAGTCGGTGCAGGCGCGGATCTTCGAAGCGGGCGCGCGCGAACCGCGCGCCGTGCAAACCTTCCGGCTGGACCCGTATTGAAGTGGCACCGAAGGCCCGGTCGGTGGAGCGCGCGGGGGTATGGCCTCCGCGCGCCGGGACGGACACGAAACCGGCGGGTTCCATGCTTCGGGGGGACACGACCCGCGGCCCCTTGCCGTGAACCGGCCTGACTGGCGGGTTTCCCGCAAACGCGAAACGGAGGAACCGATGTTCGCGAAGAAGAGCGACAAGCCGCAGAACCGCATCGATAGCCTGATCGGCGCGGGCACGCGCGTCGAGGGCGACGTCGTGTTCGCCGGGGGACTGCGCGTGGACGGCGAGATCAAGGGCAATGTCTCGGCGGCACAGGGCGAGAACGGAACGCTCGTGGTGAGCGAGCAGGCGCGCATCGAGGGCGAGATCCGCTGCGCGCGGCTGGTGGTGAACGGCACCGTGGCCGGGACGGTCCACGTCACCGACGCCGTCGAGCTCCACCCGCGGTCGAAAGTGACGGGCGATATCCACTACGGCAGAGTGGAGATGCACCTCGGGGCGATCGTCGAAGGGCGGCTCGTGCACAGCGCGACTGAGGCGCGGACCACGGTCGAGCTCAAGCTGGCGAAGGGCGGTTGACCCGCCCCGGCACCCTCCGGATAATCCCCCGGGACGTTCCACCATGAGGCTCCGACCATGAACGCCGTGACCGAGATGCCCGCGCCGCTCGTCTTCACCGACAGCGCCGCGGCGAAAGTGAAGCAGCTGATCGACGAGGAGGGCAACGCCGACCTCAAGCTGCGCGTGTTCGTCACCGGCGGCGGCTGCTCCGGCTTCCAGTACGGGTTCACGTTCGACGAGACGACGAACGAGGACGACACCGTGATGGAGAAGGGCGGCGTGACGCTGCTGATCGACCCGATGAGCTACCAGTACCTCGTCGGCGCCGAGATCGACTACACCGAGTCGGTCGAGGGCGCGCAGTTCGTGATCAAGAACCCGAACGCGACGAGCACCTGCGGCTGCGGGTCTTCGTTCTCCGCCTAGAGACCGCAAGAATCCGCCGGACAAGAACGGGGCCATGGGCCCCGTTCTTGTTTCTGGCCGACTCGCGCCGGCTTGGCGGGCTGCAAAGGACCGCGCCCTTTTGCTTGGGCGCGCGGAACGCGAAGGGCACCTGCGGCTGCGGATCGTCGGTCTCCGCCCGACCGGCGAGGCGGCGGGAAGGGAAGGAAGAAAAGGGCCTTCGGCCCTTTTTTCTTTTCCCGGCTCGCTCGCGGCGGCCCGCAGCGCGCAGGCCCCGGGCGACGATCAGGCCGGATAGATCGCGCCGAGCACCCGCGGGCCCCGCGCACCGGTGGCCTCCGGAAGGTTGCCCGGCCGGCCGAGGAGCGCCTGCCGCGCGAGCCACGCGAACGCCATGGCCTCGACCCATTCCGGATCGACGCCGAGAGCGGCCGTGCTCGTCACCTTCACGGGGGCGGCGAGGCGCGCGAGCCTCGCCATCAGGTCGTCGTTGCGCGCTCCGCCGCCGCAGACGCAGACCGCCGCCGCGCCCGGGCACTCGCGCGCGATCGCTTCCGCGACGGTGCGTGCGGTGAGCTCGGCGAGCGTCGCCTGCACGTCTTGGGGCCGGCGCGTGGCGACGCCGTGCCGCTCGAGCCAGGCGAGGTCGAAGCGCTCGCGTCCGGTGCTCTTCGGCGGCCGCGCGGCGAAGTAGGGATCCGCGAGCATCTCGCAGAGCAGCGGCTCGTCGGCGCTGCCCGAAGCGGCCCAGCGGCCGGCGCGGTCGAAAGGCTCGCCGAGATGCCGTGCGGCCCAGGCGTCGAGCAGGATGTTCGCCGGACCGGTGTCGAAGCCTCGCACCGTGCCAAGCGGCGGCAGGTCGGTGACGTTGGCGATCCCGCCGAGGTTCACGACCACGCGGTGCTCGCGCGCGTCGCGGAAAACCGCGGCGTGGAATGCGGGCACGAGCGGCGCGCCCTGCCCGCCGGCGGCGAGGTCGCGGCTGCGGAAATCGGCGACGACGCGCACGCCCGCGAGCTCGGCGAGGAGCGCGGCGTTGACGAGCTGGACCGAATAGCCGGCGTCGGGGCGGTGGCGCACGGTCTGGCCATGGCAGCCGATCGCCTCGACCTCGGCCGCGGGGACGCCGGCCCGCGCGAGCGTCGCAGCGACGGCCTCCGCGTAGAGCTGCGCGAGGGCGTTGGAAAGCCGCGCGGCGCGGTCGATCTCGTCCGCACCCGGAGCACAGAGCGCTAGAGCCTCTGCGCGGACCGGGTCGGCGAAGGGGACGTGGTGCGAGGCGGCGAGGCGCGGCGTGCCGGAGGAGAAATCGACCAATACCGCGTCGATGCCGTCGAGGCTCGTCCCCGACATCAGTCCGACGTAGAGGCCGGACCCCGCGGCCGGCAACGGGGCGTTACTCCCGGCTGGCGAGGGCGAGGCCGCGGGCGAGCTCGAGCTGCGCCAGGCTCTCGGCCGTGGCGGTCCTGAACTTCGCCATCTGGCCGGGCGGAACCGGATCGGCTGCCGGCAGCGCGATGGTGAGCGGGTTGCGGTGCTCGTCGCCGACCCGGAACTCGTAGTGCAGATGCGGGCCGGTCGCCCAGCCGGTGGCGCCGACGTAGCCGATCGTCTCGCCCTGGCTCACGCGCGCCCCGCGCTGGATGCCGCTCGCGAAGCCGTTGAGGTGCGCGTAGGCGGTGGTGATGCCGTTGCCGTGGCGCAGGATCACCAGCTTGCCGTAGCCGCCCTGCACGCCGGCGAATTCCACGACGCCGTTGGCGGTCGCGCGCACGCGCGTGCCGACCGGCGCCCCGTAGTCGATGCCATTGTGCTTGCGCCAGGTCTGCAGGATCGGATGGAAGCGCATCGCGAAGCCCGAGGTCACGCGCGAGAACTCGAGCGGCGAGCGCAGGAACGCCTTGCGCAGGCTCTTGCCGTCCGGCGCGTAGTAGTTGCCCTCGCCGTCCTCGCCGTCGAACCACACGGCGCGGAAGGTCTTCTTGTTGTTCACGAACTCCGCCGCCAGGACGCGGCCGGTGCGAACCGGCCGCCCCTCGTGCACGAGCTGCTCGAAGACGACCAGGAACCGGTCGCCCTTGCGCAGGTCGCGGTGGAAGTCGATGTCACCGCCGAAGATGTCGGCGAGCTGGCTCGCCACCGCGTCGGGCACGTCGGCCTCGTCGGCGGCGGCGAAGAGCGACGAGCGGATCTCGCCGGAGCGGATGAGCACCCGGCTCGTGAGCTCGACCTTCTCCTGCACCGCGCGGAACCCGGGCCCGTCGCGGTCGAAGCCGACCAGCGTGTCCTTCCCGACGAGGAACCGCAGCGAGAGAAGCTCGCCGTCCTCGGTGGTGACCGCACGGACCGTCGTGCCCGGGCGCAGCGCGCGCAGCGCCCGGCCGTTGCCGGCTTCGCGCACGAGCCGGGCGGCGTCTTGGCCGTTCACCCCGAGCCGCGCGAGCAGCGACGCGAACGTGTCGCCCTGGGCAAGCCGCTCCTCGTGCGCGAAGACTTCCCCGGTCGGCTGCCGCTCGCTCGGGTGCTCGAGGACCAGCGCCTCGACGACGGTGCGCGTCGGCACCGCATTCGGGTTCGGATCGACCGTCGCGACCGCGGCCACCATCCCGAAGAGGGAGAAGGCGCCCGCCGCCGCGAGAATGCGGGCCTTCGCGGACCATCGCCGCGGGTCGAGCCGGTGCGTTAGAATCAAAACCTGTTTTCCTGCACGGTGTTATGCGGCAAACCGGGCGCAGTTTCTAGGAATTCCGGCCTGCCGTCAACGGTTTGGGGATGCGGCATGACCGCGATCGGTGACGCACTGCACATCATCCGGCGGGGGGCCGACGAGGTCCTGCCCGAGGAGGAACTCGTCGCGAAGCTCCGCAAGGGCCGCCCCCTCCGGGTGAAGCTCGGCATGGACCCGACCGCCCCGGACCTGCACCTCGGCCACACCGTGGTCATCAACAAGCTCCGCCAGTTCCAGGATCTCGGGCACCACGTCCAGTTCCTGATCGGCGACTTCACCGGGATGATCGGCGACCCGAGCGGCCGCAACGCCACGCGGCCGCCGCTCTCGCCCGAGCAGATCGCCGAGAACGCGCGAACCTACGAGGAGCAGGTGTTCAAGATCCTCGACCCGGCCAGGACCGAGATCCTCTTCAACTCGAAATGGATGACCGAGCTCGGCGCGGCGGGGATGATCCGGCTCGCCGCCACGCACACGGTCGCGCGCATGCTCGAGCGCGACGACTTCGCGAAGCGCTTCCGCGCCAACCAGCCGATCGCCATCCACGAGTTCCTCTACCCGCTCGCGCAGGGCTACGACTCGGTCGCGATGCGCTCGGACGTCGAGCTCGGCGGTACCGACCAGAAGTTCAACCTGCTGGTCGGCCGCGAGCTGCAGAAGCACTGGGGCCAGGAGCCGCAGGTGATCCTCACCATGCCGCTCCTCGAGGGCCTGGACGGCGTGAACAAGATGTCGAAGTCGCTCGGCAACTACGTCGGCATCACCGAGAGCCCTCAGGAGCAGTTCGGCAAGCTCATGTCGATCTCCGACACGCTGATGTGGCGCTACTACGAGCTCCTCTCCTTCCGCACCACCGCCGAGATCGAGTCGCTCCGCGAGCAAGTCGAGGGCGGCCGCAACCCGCGCGACGTCAAGGTGATGCTCGCGCAGGAGATCGTCGCGCGCTTCCACAGCCCTGCCGCCGCCGAGCGGGCGCTCGCCGAGTTCGAGGCGCGCTTCCGCGAGGGCGTGCTGCCGGAGGACATGCCCGAGGTCACGCTCGCGACCCGGGGCGGCGAGCTCCCGATCACGCAGGTGCTGAAGCAGGCCGGGCTCACCGCGAGCACCTCCGAGGCGATGCGCATGATCGACCAGGGCGGCGTTAGGATCGACGGCGAGCGCGTGGCCGACAAGGCGCGCGCGCTCGCGCGCGGCACCACGGCCGTGCTGCAGGTCGGCAAGCGCAGGTTCGCGCGCGTGACCCTCGTCTGAGGCCCCGATGCTCCGCCTCACCCACGTCACCGAGCCTCGCGACGAGCCCTACGGCGTGCTGGTCCTCACCTACGCGCAGCGCCAGGCGCACGCGCTCTGCGCGCGGCTGAAGTCCGGCGAGGAGGCGGAGCTCGCCCTGCCCCGCGGGACGTCGCTCCACGCCGGGGACTTCGTCGCGACCGACGACGGCAAGCCGGTGCGCATCGTTGCCGCCACCGAGGAGGTGCTGCGCGCGGACTTCGCCAACCCGCTCGCGCTGGCGCGTGCCGCCTACGCCCTCGGCGCGCGCCACGTGCCGGTGCAGGTCGAAGACGGCTGGCTGCTCGCGCTCCCCGGGCACGAGACGCGCGCGCTGCTCGGCGCGCTCGGCGCTCGCGTGCGCCCGGAGCGTGCGCCCTTCGAACCCGAACGGCAGCCCTAGCGGGCCGCGTCGCCCGGGGATGCGAAGCGAGCTCCGCCCGGCAGCCGCCGGCCTCGCCGCGGAGGCCGCATTCCGGCTGCGGGGGGTGCGGCAGGTGCGCGACGGGCGGACGACGCTCGACGGCATCGACCTCGACCTGCCGCGCGGCGGGTTCACGGCGCTCATCGGCCCGAGCGGCTCGGGCAAGACGAGCCTGCTCAGGCTCCTCAACCGTCTCGACGATCCGGCCTCGGGAACGATCGAGTTCCTCGGACGGCCGATCGCCGAGTACCGCGTGCGCGAGCTGCGGCGGCGCATCGGCTTCGTGTTCCAGGCGCCGGTGATGTTCCCGGGCACGGTGCTCGCGAACCTCCAGGCCGCCCATGGGCTCGCCAAAGCCGAGGTGCCGCCGGTGGACGAGAGCGGCGCGCGGGAGCTGCTCGCGCTCGCGGGGCTCGATCCGGACTTCGTCGGGCGGCAGGCCCTCGACCTCTCCGGCGGCGAGAAGCAGCGGGTCGCGCTCGCGCGAGCGCTCACGACCGCGCCCGAGGTGCTGCTCCTCGACGAGCCGACCGCGGCGCTCGACCCGGAAGTCGCCGACCGCCTCGTCCACACGCTCTCCGAGCTGCGCGTCTCGCGCAGCCTCACGATGGTGATGGTCACGCACCGGCTGCGGGAGGCGCGCATCGCGGCGACCTACGTGGCGATGCTGGAGGCCGGGCGCGTGGTGGAGGCCGGCGAGGCCGGCGCGCTGCTGCGCGAGCCGCAGCAGGCGCGCACCCGGGCGTTCCTCCAGGCCGGCGAGGGCGAGCTCGGGTGAGCGGCGAGCTGCATCCCTTCGACATTTCGTGGCTGCGGCTGATGGCGGCCGCAGTGCTGGTGCTCGTTGCGCTCGCGCTGTCGCTGTGGCAGCGGCTCGGCCTCGGCAAGGGCCTCGTCGTCGGCGCGATCCGCGCCACGGTGCAGCTCGTCGCGGTGGGCTACGTACTCGTGTGGCTCTTCGCCGCCGACCGCTGGTACCTCGTGCTCGCGGTGCTCGGCCTGATGGTCGCCGTGGCGACGCACACCGCGGCGCGGCGCCAGGCGAAGGGCGCCGCCGAGCGGCGGACGATCCTGCCGATCGCCGGCCTCGCGATCCTCGCCGGCGCGGGCCTCACGCTCGCCTACGTGACGGCGGTCGTGATCCACGTGAGCCCCTGGTACAACCCGCGCTACCTCATCCCGCTCTTCGGGATGATCGTCGCCAACTCGATGAACGCGGCGGCTCTCGCGCTGGAGCGCCTCGCCTCGGAAATGGACGCGCACCGCGCCGAGGTCGAAGCTTGGCTCGCGCTCGGCGCGACGCCCGGGCAGGCGAGCGCCGAAGCCGCGCGCCGTGCGACCGTCGCGGCGATGATCCCCGCGGTGAATGCGCTCGCCGTCGTCGGCGTGGTGTCGCTGCCGGGCATGATGACCGGCCAGATCCTCGCCGGCGCCGATCCCGCGCTCGCGGTGCGCTACCAGCTCGTGGTGATGTTCATGCTCACCGCGGCGACCGGCATCACCGCGGCGATCGCGGTGCAGGCCTACCGGCGCACGTTCTTCACGCCCGCCGCGCAGCTCAAGCCGCGCGCGCCGGCGTGACGCCGGCGCCGGGCGGCGTTTGCTAGAGTCCGGGCGGAACGCAGGCATGACACCCGACCGACACCCGAGCAGCGCGAGCGCGGTGCGCCGGCGGCTCGCCGCCGCCCCGGAGCCTCGGCTTGCCTGAGACGCTCCTCCTCAGGAACGCGCTCGCCGTCGCCACCATGGACGACGCCGGGCGCGAGATCGCCGGCGGCGGGGTGCTCGTGCGCGGGAACGCGATCGCCGCGGTGGGCAGCGCGGCGGAGCTTCCCGCCACCGCCGACGCCGTGATCGACCTCGCGGGCCACGTGGTGCTCCCCGGGCTCGTCAACACGCACCACCACTTCTTCCAGACCCTCACGCGCGCGTTCCCCGGCGCGCAGGACGCCGAGCTCTTCGCCTGGCTCGCGCGCCTCTACCCGGTGTGGAGCGGCATCACGCCCGAGATGGTGCGCGTCTCGGCGCTCACCGCGATGGCGGAGCTCCTCGCCTCGGGCTGCACGACGTCCAGCGACCACCTCTACCTCTACCCGAACGGCGCGCGTCTCGACGACGCGATCGCGGCGGCGCGGGAGATCGGCATGCGCTTCCACGCCTGCCGCGGCGCGATGACGCTCGGCGCCTCGCAGGGCGGCCTGCCGCCGGACGCGCTCGTCGAGCGCGACGCAGCGGTCCTGGCCGACATGCAGCGCGTGGTGGAGACGTTCCACGACGCGGCGCGGCACGCGATGCTGCGCGTCGCGCTCGCGCCGTGTTCGCCGTTCACCGTGTCCGACGACCTCATGCGGGAGACCGCGCGCATGGCGCGCCACTACGGCGTGCGCCTGCACACCCACCTCGCGGAGAACGACGACGACGTCGCGTACACCCGCGCGCACCACGGTTGCACGCCCGCCGAGTACTGCGAGCGGCTCGGCTGGCTCGGCGACGACGTCTGGCACGCGCACTGCGTGAAGCTCGACGGCCCGGGCATCGGGCGCTTCGCGGCGACGGGGACCGGCGTCGCGCACTGCCCGACGTCGAACATGCGCCTTGCCTCGGGCATCGCGCCGGTGCGGCGGATGCTCGATGCCGGCGTGCGCGTCGGCCTGGGGGTGGACGGAGCCGCGTCGAACGACTCGGGCGGGATGCTCGCCGAGGCGCGGCAGGCGATGCTCCTCGCGCGCGTGGGCTTCGGCCCGGCCGCGATGAGCGCGCGCGAGGCGCTGCGTCTTGCCACGCGCGGCGGCGCGGCGGTGCTCGGCCGCGACGACATCGGTGCCCTCGCGCCGGGCATGGCCGCCGACATCGTGGCCTTCGACGTCTCTGCCATCGAGCACGCGGGCGCGCTCGCCGACCCGGTCGCGGCGCTGGCGTTCTGTTCGCCGCGGCGGGCGTCGCTCGTCGTCGTGAACGGCCGCGTCGTCGTCCGCGGGGGCGAATTCACGCGCTTCGACGCGGCGGCGCACGCCGCGCGCCACAACGCGCTTGCGCGACAACTCGCCGCCGCGGCTCGGTGAGGGGCGTGGGGCTATAATCGCGCCCGCGCCGCCGGTGCGACCCGCGCCGCGGCCTCTCCTCAACTCTCCGAAGGGATCCCCATGAAAACCGTTCTCCGGGCGGCGCTCGCCGCCGGGTTCGCGCTCGCCGTTTCCGCCCACGCGCAGCAGGCGCCGCGGGTCACGGACGCCGCCGGCGCCGCCGAGGCCGTGACCGTCACCGGCAAGATCACGGCGATCGACCGCGCGAACCGCCTCGCCACGGTGCAGGGCCCCGAGGGCCGCAGCGTCGTGCTGAGAGTGGACCCGAGCGTCACGCGCTTCGACAACGTCAAGGTCGGGGACGTGCTGGTGCTGAAGTACATGCAGTCGATCGCGATCGCGCTCGAGAAGTCTTCCGGCGCGATCCGCGAGGCGACGCAGACCGCGCCCGTCACGACGAAGCTGCCGGGCGACAAGCCGGCCGGCGTGGTGGCGCAGCAGACGACGATCACCGCCAACGTCGTCGCGGTCGATGCGAAGAGCCAGATGGTCTCGCTCAAGGGTCCGGCGGGGAACGTCGTCGAGCTCAAGGTCAAGGATCCGGCGCTCCTCAGGGACATCAAGCCGGGCGACCAGGTGCGCGCCGTCTACAACGAGGCGCTCGCGATCGCCGTCGAGGACGCGCCGAAGCCCGCGGCGAAGAAGTGAGGCGGCCGCCGCGCGGCGCCCGATGGCGGCCGCTAGCGCAGCCGCACCGTCGCCAGGATCGCCGCGCCGGCCGCGAAGAAGAGACCGAGCGAGAGCATCGCGAGCCGCTGCTCGCCCGTCACCGTGCTCACCAGCCCGAAGACGAGCGGGCCGAGCGCGGTGGAGACCTTGCCGACGAGGCTGTGGAAGCCGAAGTACTCGGACGCGCGCTCGGTCGGCACCATGCGCGCGAAGAGACTCCGGCAGAGCGACTGCGTCGACCCGAGCACCAGGCCGAGCAGGAGAGCGACCGTGAGCGGTACCCACGCCCCGGTACCGAAGCCCATGACCGCGAGAACGGCCGCCCAGACGGCGAGCGTCGCGTAGATCGCGCCGCGCTGCGACCAGCGGTCGCCGAGCCAGCCGAACGCGAGGGTCGCCGGCAGCGCGATCGCGTTGAACACGAGCGTCAGGGCGAGGAGTTCCTGCACGCCCGTCCCGAAGGTGGTCCGGAGGAAGATGGGCGTGAACACCGCGATCGAGACGACCGCGTCGTTGATGAGGTAGTACGCGGCGAGGAACTTCGGCACCTCGACATCGGCGCGCCATCCGCGCACCGTCTCCCGGATGCGCCGGTACGCCGTGCCGGCGTCGGCGCGCCCCGCAGGGATCGCGCGCGCCGGCAGGCGCGCGAGCGCGGGCAGCGCGAGCAAGAGGTAGAAGGCGCCGGTGACGGCGAACGTCTGGGCGAAGGTCCGGGCGGTCGCGTCCGACAGGCCCTCGCGCGTGAGCGGCAACGTCAGGAGGAACACGGCGATGCCGCCGAGGTAGCCCACCCCCCAGCCGAGCGACGAGAGGCGGGCGGCGCGCCCGGGCGGCGCGATCAGCGGCAGGTAGGAGTCGTAGAGGCCCGTCGCGACCATGTAGCCGAGGTGCGCGACGAAGAAGAGCCCCACGCCGAGGAGCACGTCGCCCTTGCCCACGCCGGCCATGAACATGGTCGCGGTGGCGCTCGCGACGGTCGCGAGGGCGAGCAGGCGCCGGCGGTTTCCCGAGAGGTCGGCCACGGCCCCGAGCAGGGGCGCGAGGAGGCCGGCGACGACGAGCGGCAGCGCCACCGCCATGCCCCAGATCGCGTCGGCCGCCGGCGAGTCCTCGAGGACGTGGGCGCGGAAGTACACCGCGTACGCGACGCTCGGGATCATGAGCGCGTAGGCGGAGCTCGCGACGTCGTAGAGCACCCACGACGCCGTGGCGCCGCGCGCCCCCTTCGCCCGCGCGCTCGCGCTCGCGCCCGTCATTGCGGCGAGCGTGCGCTGGCGCGGCGTGACGGCAGCTTTCGCGCCGTGCGCGCACCTCGCGCCGGTGCCGGGACCGGCTGCAACCGATCGGTCTCGGCGACGAGCTCCGCCTCCACGCGCCGCACCTCGGCAGCGAGCGCCTCCGCGGCAGGGGAGAGCGGGCGGTCGCGGAGATAGACGAGCCCGTAGCCCGTCTTCAGCCAGGGCAGCCGCAGCGGCAGCGCGGCGAGCCGTCCCGCGTCGATCTCCGCCGCGATCAGGGGCAGCGGTGCGGCGCTCACCGCGTCGCTCGCCAGCACGACTTCGCGCGCGGTGCGGATCGAGTCCACCTTGACCGGGGGCAGGTAGTCGCCGGTCGAGGGGTCGATTGCGCCCGCCTTGGCGAGCGCGAGGAATGCCTTGGCGATACGCGGCGGGAGCCGCGTTCCGGCGTAGGGGAACGCGAGGACGCGCTCGAGCGCGGGCGCCGGCTCCGCGAGGAGCGGGTGGCCGGCCCGGCAGTAGAAGACGCCCGCGTGCGCGGGCAACGGCTCGGTCGCGATGCGGGGCTCGCCCTCCGCGAGGCTCAGCTCGGCGACGACGAGGTCGAGCTTGCCCTCGAGGAGCGCGGCGCCGAGCTCGCGCAGGTCGCCGACGGTCACGTCCACGCGGAGCCTCGGGTGGCGGTCGAGGAGCCGGCCGACCGCTTCGCCGACGGAGAGCTCGGCCGGGTAGGGGCCGGCGCCGACGCGGACCTCGCCGACCTCCAGGCCGCGCATGCGCCGGAACTCGCGCTCGAGCGCGGTCGCGTCTTCGAGCAGCGCGCGCCCGCGCGCGAGCAGGAGCTCGCCGAAGGCGGTGGGCTCGACGCCCTGGCGGGAGCGGTGGAAGAGCTTCTCCCCGAGCGCGCCCTCCAGGCTCGCGATGTTGCGCGACAGCGCGGGCTGGGTGATGTGCAAGGCCGCCGCCGCGCGTGCGAAGTTGCGATAGCGCGCGAGCGTCGCCGCCTGGTGGAGGAGCCGGAGGTCGAGCATGATGCGCGAAGCTTATCAAACGATGCTGGATCGGCATTGGACTCGCGCGCGCGCTCTGCCATAACCTCCCCACCCGCCGCGGCGTGCCCCCCGCGCCCGTCACCGGAGACCGTCCCATGCGATTCATTGCCCAACTGATCGGCGCGCTCGCCGCCGCCGCGCTTACCCTGCCCGCCGCGGCCCAGCCCGCCGGCAAGCCCAACATCCTCGTCATCTGGGGCGACGACATCGGCCAGTTCAACATCAGCGCCTACAACATGGGCATGATGGGCTATCGGACGCCCAACATCGACCGCATCGCGAGGGAAGGGGCGCTCTTCACCGACTGGTACGGGCAGCAGAGCTGCACCGCCGGGCGGGCGGCCTTCATCACCGGCCAGTCGCCGATCCGCACCGGGCTGCTCAAGGTGGGCCTGCCGGGCGCGCCCGAGGGCATGAAGAAGGAAGACCCGACCATCGCCACCCTGCTCAGGGCGCAGGGCTACATGACCGGCCAGTTCGGCAAGAACCACCTCGGCGACCGCGACGACATGCTGCCGACCAACCACGGCTTCGACGAGTTCTTCGGCAACCTCTACCACCTGAACGCCGAGGAGGAGCCCGAGTACCCCGACTACCCGAAGAACCCCGAGTTCCGGAAGAAGTTCGGCCCGCGCGGCGTGATCCACAGCTTCGCCGACGGCCGCATCACCGACACCGGACCGCTCACCCGCAAGCGCATGGAGACGATCGACGACGAGGTCACGGCGAAGACGCTCGACTTCATGGAGCGCGCCAAGAAGGCCGGCAAGCCCTTCTTCATCTGGTGGAACTCGACGCGCATGCACATCTTCACCCACCTCAAGAAGGAGTCGGACGGCAAGACCGGCTACGGCATCTACGCCGACGGCATGGTCGAGCACGACGGCCACGTCGGGCAGCTGCTCGCGAAGCTGAAGGAGCTCGGCCTCGAGGAGAACACCATCGTCATGTACTCGACCGACAACGGCGCCGAGACGTTCACCTGGCCCGACGGCGGCACGACGATGTTCCGCGGCGAGAAGAACACCAACTGGGAGGGCGGCTACCGCGTGCCGCTCGTGCTGCGGTGGCCGGGCGTGGTCAAGCCCGGCACCATCATCAACGAGATCGGCGCGCACGAGGACTGGCTGCCCACCTTCGTCCACGCCGCCGGCGGCCGGGACGTCGTCGAGAGCCTGAAGAAGGGCGCGACCATCGGCGGCCGCAGCTACAAGGTGCACCTGGACGGCTACGACCTCGGGCCGGCGCTGCGCGGTGCCGCGCCCTGGCCGCGCAAGGAGTTCATCTACTGGACCGACGACGGCAGCGTCGCCGCGCTGCGCTACGGCGACCTCAAGGTGACGTTCCTCGAGCAGGCGTCACACGGCCTGCGCGTCTGGCAGGATCCGTTCAAGGTGCTGCGCGCGCCGCTGCTCACCAACCTGCGCATGGATCCGTTCGAGCGCGCCGAGCCCGAGCACGCGATGGGCTATCAGCGCTGGTACATCGAGCACATGTGGACGATCGCGCCGGCGGGCGCGTACGTCGGCCGGTGGCTGCAGAGTTTCCGGGAATTCCCCCCGCGCCAGAAGCCCGGCAGCTTCAACCTCGACCGGGTCATGGAGGCGGTCACGAGCGGCAGCAAGCAGTAGGCGCATCGCCGGGACGACGGCGCGCTGCCGGGCGGCCGAAACCGGAAGGGCGAGCAGGAATGGACGCGCTTGGCCGTCCCGGGCACGGCGAGGGGCGCGGCTGCGAATGCTGCCGCCACGCCGTCGCCGTTCCGCGCGACGGCCTCTACTGTGGCCGGGGCGGGCGGTTGCCCTATCCCTGCGAAGTCGAGCGCGCGGCGGCCCCGCTGGCAGCCTGGCTCTACGGCGCTTGCGGACGCCACGGGCGCTTCTTCGAGGCGCGGGCGCCGCTGGCCGCGCGGGCCCCGCATCCCCTGCAGCATCCGCGCGCCGCGGCCTCAAGCCGGCATGCCGGAGTCGCGTGACCCCGATCCGGCAGCGGCCGGTGTTGCGGATCCCGCCCTCGGGCTTTCGCTCGTCCGCGGCGACGCGCTCTTTCGCCTGCAGCGCCGTGTCGGGCTCATCCCGGCCCACGGGCTCGGCCTCGTGCGCCGCGCGGTGTTCTGGTCGCTCTTCGCCTGGCTGCCGGTCGTCCTGTGGGCCATCCACGCCGGGCGGGCACTGCCGGGCGTCCCCGGCGAGCCGCTGCTCGCCCATTTCGGCATCCACGCGCGCTTTCTGGTCGCGGTGCCGCTCCTCATCCTCGCCGAGGGTCCGGTGCACGCGGCGAGCACGCGGCTGCTCGGGTACTTCGCGGCCTCGGGCGTCGTCCCGCCCGCGGAGACCGGGCGCTTTCGCGCGGCGGTCGCAGCCACCGCGAGGCTGCGCGATGGGACGCTGCCGTGGATCGTGATCGCGGGCCTGGTGCTCGGGTTCACGACCACCTCCGAGATCGTGCACCACGCACACGAGATCGACTGGGCCGATGGCGGCGCGGGCGACGGCCGGTGGGGGTTCGGCGCGCTCTGGTACCTCTACGTCGGGCGCTCGGTCTATCTCACGCTCGTGCTCGCCTGGCTCTGGCGCGCCGTGCTGCTTGCCGTGCTCCTGTGGCGCATCGCACGGCTCGACCTGGCGCTCGTGCCGACTCACCCCGACCGCGCCGGCGGCGTGGGCTTCCTCGAGCGCGTGCCGCCGCTCTTCGCGCCGGTCGTCCTGGGGATCGGCTGCGTGATCGCGTCGCGCTGGGCGCACGACGCCGTCTACCACGGCCTGGCGCTGCAATCGCTGCGTGTCGAGATGGCCGCGTTCGTCGCGGCGGCGCTCGCCGTGTTCCTGCTGCCGCTCGCCGCGTTCGCTGGGCCGCTCATGCGCGCGAAGCGCCAGGCGCTGCTCGACTACGGCGCGCTGGTCGGCCGGCACGGACGGCTCGTGCGCGAACGCTGGATCGAGGGGAAGACGGTCGACGACGCGGTGCTCGGCGCGCCGGAGCTCGGCCCGGTCGCCGACACCGTCACCGCCTACGAAGCGGTGAAGGCCATGCGGGCCGTGCCCGTGGGCAAGGCCGCGGTCGTGCCGCTCGCCGCCGCCGCCGCAGCGCCGATGATCGCGCTGCTCGCGCTGCAGATGCCGGTCAAGGACCTCGCGCTCGCTTTGGTGAAGGCGCTCCTGTAACGGGACGAAGCGACCCTGCGGCCGACGGGCCATGCACACCCCAGGAATCCTCCAGACGCTGCACCTTCCGCAAAGCGGCTACGGCCGCCCGGCGGGGCGCCCGCGCGGATCCTGCCCGCGCGCCCGGGTGAGGCCGGTTCTGGGTCGGGGTCGGAAAGCGGCGCCGCCGAGCGCCGCTCCCGCAACGGCCGCTGCGTGCGGCGGCACCGGCGGCTGCGGCACGCCCGCGCGTCTCGAGTGCCGCCCTGGCCCGCCAGCGGTTCGGGCGAGCGCGCGGGAGCCCGCGCGCGGGCAGCGGGAGGCGCCCGAGTGGCCACGCAATCTCTGGACACCAGCCGCCCGCCACCTGCGACGACGGCTGGCGAAGCGGGCTCCAGACGGCTCACGGACCGCCGCCTCGCGGCCGCAGGGGGGCGACCGGCACTGAGTGCGGCTTTGCACCGGGAGCGGACGATGTCGAAACGGCTCATTCTCCTCGCTTTATTGGTCGCCGCCTGGGTCGTGCCGCCGGCTGCGCGGGCGCAGGCCGCCGATCCGCTGCCGTCCTGGAACGACGGCCCCGCGAAGGCGCGCATCCTCGCCTTCGTGCGGTCGGTCACCGAGCCCGGCGGCAAGGACTTCGTGCCACCGGCCGAGCGGATCGCCGTCTTCGACAACGACGGCACGCTGTGGTCGGAGCAGCCGATCTATTTCCAACTCGCGTTCGCGATCGACCGCGCCAAGGCGCTGGTCGCGAAAAATCCCGCGCTCGCCAAGCAGCCGGCGCTCAAGGCCGCAGCCGCCGGCGACCTGAAGGCGCTGGCGGCGCGCGGCGAAAGGGGCCTCGCCGAGCTCGTCGCGGCCACCCATGCCAACGTCACCAGCGACGAGTTCGCACGCATCGTCCGCGAATGGGTCGCCACCGCCCAGCACCCGACGCTCAAGCGCCCCTACACGAGCCTCACCTTCCAGCCGATGCGCGAGCTGCTCGACTATCTGCGCGCCAACGGCTTCAAGACTTATATCGTCTCCGGCGGCGGGATCGAGTTCCTGCGCGTCCTGTCCGAGGAGCTGTACGGGGTGCCGCCGGAGCAGGTGATCGGCTCCAGCATCGAGACGAAGTACGAGGTGCGCAAGGGCGTGCCGGTGATCGTGCGCCTGCCGCAGATCGACTTCATCGACGACAAGGCCGGAAAACCGGTGGCGATCCACAAATTCATCGGCCGCCGGCCGATCGCCGCCTTCGGTAACTCCGACGGCGATTTCGAGATGCTCGAATGGACCACCGCGGCGCCCGGGCCGCGCCTCGGTGCGATCGTGCGTCACGACGACGCTGCGCGGGAGTTCGCCTACGACCGCGCCTCGCCGGTCGGCACGCTGTCGCGCGCGCTCGACGAGGCGCCGCGGCGCGGCTGGACCGTGATCAGCATTCGCGACGACTGGAGGACCGTGTTTCCGGCGGCGCGTTGACGCTACCGGGTCCGCGGCGAGCCCGCGGACCTTCGCGGGCGGCCGGGCGCCGGCGAGACTCCGCCCAGCCGCCGTGGCCGTACCCGGCGCGGCGACGCGAGCGCCGGTTCCTTGCACCCTCGTAACGTACTTCCAGGAGCTTCCCGATGGACCTCGCCAATCTGTTCGACACCGCACGCCCGATGCTCGTGGATCTTGCCCTCACGGTGGCCGGCGCGATCGTTCTGTACATCATCGGCCGCTGGCTGATCGGCATCGTCGGCGTCCTGATCACCAAGGGGCTCGAGCGACAGAAGATCGAGCCGACCGTGATTCGCTACATCGGCAACGCGATCAACGTCGCGCTGAACATCCTGCTGGTCATCGGTATCCTCGGCTACTTCGGCGTCGAAACGACCTCCTTCGCGGCGCTCATCGCCGCGCTCGGCGTCGCGATCGGCGCGGCCTGGGGCGGGCTGCTCTCGAACTTCGCCGCCGGCGCGTTCATCCTCGTGCTGCGACCGTTCAAGGTCGGCGACTACGTGCTGGCGGGCGAGGTGGAGGGCACGGTGCGCGCGATCGGGATGTTCACGACTGCGATCGACACGCCGGACAACGTCAACACCATGGTCGGCAACGCCAAGATCATGGGCGGCACGATCAAGAATTTCTCGAACAACCCGTACCGTCGCGTCGATCTCACCGCGCAACTCGACCACAGCGTGGACGTGCACGACGCGATCCGGCGGCTGAAAGACGCGCTGCCGCGCATCGCCAACGTGATGGCCTCGCCGGCACCCGACGTCGAGGTGCTCACCTTCAACGAGCGCGGTCCGGTGCTCGCCGTGCGGCCGTACACGCACACGAGCCACTACTGGCAGGTCTACTTCGACACCAACAAGGCGATCCGCGACGCGTTCGGTGCCGCCGGCTATCCCGTGGCCGAAGCGCACGTCCGGATGCGCGCGGCCTGAGACTCGGCAGCCGCCCGCGCGCTCGGCGGCGATTCCACCGGCACGGGTTGGGTCGATCGGTCGAGGGCGGCGCGCGCGTCTTGCGGGGGGATTTCCTGACACGGCGCGCGCGCGATGCCGGGCGGCGCGGGTACGACGCGAGGCTCGCCGGCGACCGATGCCCGGGGCGCGGCGAGGAGCGTGCCCGCTCGCGCTCCCGCAGCCCGGCGACCAACGCCGCGGGCGCTCGTGCCGCCCCGCGCTCGTCGTGGCACCCGAGGGCACTCCCGCGGCCCGGGCGAGAGCGGTGGTCCTCGCCCTGCGCCGCGCGCGGCGCCGGGGCGCCGCTAAAGGGCACGGCGCCACGGCGATCGCGGACCGCGGCGGCGCTTCCCCGAGGCGCGGGGGCGGCCCGCGCCAAGCGCGTGGCCTGCCACCTCCGCGCCATGCGTCGCGCGCCGGCTGGCCGGAATCGCCCGATGTTGAGGACCCGGCGAGCGGCGCTGCGGACGCCCGCTGCGGGCCTTCAGGGGCTCGAGCCAGCGCGACCCCCGCGGCGAGAGGCCTTCGGATGTGCCGGCGGCGCCCTGCGGCTCGCCGTGGGTGCCGAGCCGTAACACGCACCGCGGGTGCTGCGAAATCGCCACCGACACGCCCCCTCCGTGCCCGATTTCCCGGTGCTATGCTCCGCGCGGTTCGTCGCGCTGCGTCCCGTCACCTCCGGCAAACCCAAGTTGAGCAAGAAGCAAGGCGCCCGTCGCAAGGCGAGACCGCAGGCGGGAGAGGGTGTGGCGTCCAGTCCCCGGCCGTCGCGAGGCGTCGCCCGACGGCCGTTCGCAACTTGGGCCGCCCTCGGCGCTGCAACCGTCCTCGTCGCGCTCGGCGTCTATTTCTCGGGCGCCGACCGCGATCGCCGTGCCCCGGGGCCGCAGGCGCCGGCGCAAGCGTCGCAGCGTGGTGGCCCGGCCGAGCCCGCCCCGCAGTACGTCGGCGGCGTGGCCTGCGCTTCCTGTCACGAGAAGGAGCACGCGGCGTGGCGGGGCTGGCACCACGACCGCGCGATGGCGGAGGCGAAGGAGGCAACCGTGTTCGGCGACTTCGCCAACGCGAAGTTCACCCATGCCGGCGTCACCTCGACTTTCTTCCGCCGCGACGGCCGGTTCTTCGTCAACACCGAAGGCCCCGACGGTCGTCTCGCCGACTTCGAGATCCGCTACACCTTCGGCTTCACGCCGCTGCAGCAATATCTCGTCGCGTTTCCGGGCGGCCGGCTGCAGGCGCTCGGCATCGCCTGGGATTCGCGTCCCAAGGAGCGCGGTGGCCAGCGGTGGTTCCACCTCTACCCGGACCGCAAGCTCAAGCCCGGCGAGCCGCTCCACTGGACCGGCATCGACCAGGTGTGGAACTACCAGTGCGCCGACTGCCACTCGACCAACCTGCGCAAGAACTACGATGAGCGGACGAACGCGTACGCGACCACGTGGACCGACATCGACGTGACCTGCGAAGCGTGCCACGGGCCGGGCTCGCACCACGTCGCCTGGGCGAAGAAGGAGGGCGACTGGAAGCGCTTCGACGGGGCGGGCAAGGGACTGCCGGTGTCGTTCGACGAGCGCCGCGGCGTCACGTGGTCGATCGACCCGCAGAGCGGCAACGCCGTGCGCTCGCGTGCGCGCGAGAGCGCCCGCGAGATCGAGGCCTGCGCGCGCTGCCACGCGCGCCGCGGCCAGTTCACCGACGCCTGGCATGCCGGGGACCGGTTCGCCGACGGGTTCCGCGCCGCGCTGATCGAGCCGGGCCTCTACTACGACGACGGGCAGATGCGCGACGAGGTGTACAACTACGGCTCGCTCCTCGTGAGCCGGATGTACGCGAAGGGTGTCACCTGCTCCGACTGCCACGACCCGCACGCGCTGGCACTGCGCGCGAGTGGCAACGCGCTCTGCGGCCAGTGCCACGCGCCGGCACGCTTCGACACGCCGTCGCACCATCACCACCCGCCCGCCTCGAAGGGCGCCGAGTGCGCGGGCTGCCACATGCCGGCGAGGACCTACATGGTCGTCGATCCGCGCCACGACCACAGCTTCGCGATCCCGCGGCCCGACCGCACGGTGAGCCTCGGCATCCCCAATGCTTGCAACAAGTGCCACGCGGACCGCAAGCCCGAGTGGGCGGCCGACGCCGTGAGGAAGTGGTATCCGCAGCCGAAGCCCGGATTCCAGACGTTCGCGGAGGCGTTCGCGCTCAGCCACAGCGGCGCGCCCGGGGCGCAGCGCGCGCTCATCGCCGTGGCGGAGGATCGCGCGCAGAGCGGCTTCGTGCGCGCGAGCGCGCTGCGACGGCTCGCGAGCTATCCGGGACCCGCGACGCTCGCGGCCCTGCGCGGCGCGCTCGACGATCCCGATCCGCTCGTGCGCGCGGCCGCCGTCGGCGCGCTGTCCGGGGCGGACGCCGCGGTGCGATCGCAGATCCTCCCGCGCCTGCTCGCCGACCCCGTGCGCGAGGTGCGCATGGAGGCGGCGCGGGCGCTCGCTGGCGAGGCGGAGGCGCGGCTCGCGGCGCGGGACCGCGACCGTTTCGCCCGGGCGCTCGCGGAATACGTGGCGGCGGAGCAGTTCAACGCCGACCGGCCCGAGGCCCGCACGAACCTCGGGAACCTCTACGCCACGCAAGCGAAGTACGAGGACGCCATCGCGGCCTACCGCGGTGCACTCGCGCTCGACCCGACCTTCGTGCAAGCGGCGCTGAACCTCGCCGACCTCTATCGAGCCCGCGGGCTGGAGGAAGAAGCCGAGCGCACCATCCGCGAGGTCCTCGAGCGGGATCCGCGCTCGGCGCCGGCGCGTTTCGCGCTCGGGCTTTCGCTCGCCCGGCAGAAGCGCAGCGCCGAGGCGCTCGCGGCGCTCGGCGAGGCGGCGCGGCTCGACCCCGGCAGCGCACGCTTCGCCTACGTGTATGCGGTCGCCCTGAACGACGCCGGCCGGAGGCCCGAGGCGCTCGCGGCGCTCGGCGCCGCGCTGAAGCGCCACCCCCACGACCGCGACCTGCTGCTCACGACGGCGCTGTTCCAGCGCGATGCGGGGAACGGGACGCAGGCGCTGGAATACGCGCGGCGGCTCGCCGCGGTCGAGCCCGACGACCCGCGCGTCGCACGCCTCGTCGCGGAGCTCGGCGGCGCGGCGCGCTGAGGCAGGCGCGCCTCGCCCGGGCCCGTGCCGGGGGCGAGCCGATGGCGCGGCGCGCCCGACCTCAGCGCGTCGTCCGGCGGACCTCGAGCACCGGCGTGCCGGCGTGGGCGCGCGCCGCGGGCGCGAAGGCGGACGACGGCATCTCCCCGACGAGCCACCGGCCCGTGCCCGGAGGGCGCGCGCCCGCCGGTGTTTCCGCAGGCAAGGGCGTCGCGACCGGCGGTTCCGCGGCGCTCGGCAGCGCACCGCCGTACACGACGACCGGCGTCGCGGTGACGAACGCGGGCACGAACGGGTTGAACACCACGACCGCTGGCGCGAACACCGGCGGCGCGATCGGGCGTCCCGGGTGTGCGGGCCCATGTGCCGGGGGACGCGCGCCACCCGCGACGCCGTGGGCGAGCGCGGTGGTCGACGCGCCGGCGAGGAGAAGCGCAGCCAATGCAGTAACGACGGATCTCTCCATGACGGGCTCCTCCGGAAGCTCCGACCTGTTCGCCGGATGGATCTCGGCTTCCTCTGACCTCGGGGGTCGATAGGGCACGTGTCCCCGTTGCTCGGACGCTCCCAGGGCCGCTCGCCGGCGCGGCAGCCCTCGTGCGTAAACGCGCAGCGCGGCCCGATCGCTGACGCCGGCGGGACGCCCTCGGGCGTCGCGTAGAATCGCCGTTCGCGTCGCGCCCCACCCGGCCGTCCCCATCCTGCGCCGATGAACCTCGCCGAGCAAGCCCAGCGTTCCGTCGCGCCGTCGCCGGCCGTCCTCACGGCGCGCGGCGCCGCGAAGACCTACCCGGGGGGAGTCCGCGCCCTCGAGCCGGTGGACCTCGAAGTCCGCGAGGGCGAGTTCGTGACCCTCATCGGCCCCTCCGGCTGCGGCAAATCGACGCTACTCAGGATCCTCGCGGGGCTCGCCGCGCCGAGCGGCGGCGAGATCCGCTGGTGGGGCGGCGGCGCCGATCGCCTCGGGGAACCCGGGCGGCACCTCTCGTTCGTCTTCCAGGACCCGACGCTGATGCCCTGGGCGAGCGTCGCGGCGAACGTCCGCCTGCCGCTCGACCTCGCGCGCCGCGCGCGCGGCGAGTCCGATCCCCGCGTCGCGGCGGCGCTCGGCCTCGTGGGGCTCGGCGGATTCGAGTCGAGCTATCCGCGCCAGCTCTCCGGGGGCATGCAGATGCGCGTCTCGATCGCGCGCGCGCTCGTCACCGACCCCGACCTGCTCCTGATGGACGAGCCGTTCGGCGCGCTCGACGAGATCACCCGCGCCCGGCTCGACGCGGACCTCCTCGCGCTCTGGTCGCGGCGGCGGCTCACGGTGGTGTTCGTCACCCACAGCATCTACGAGGCCGTGTTCCTATCGACGCGCGTCCTGGTGCTCTCGGCGCGGCCGGGCCGGATCGTCGGCGAGGTCGCGATCGACGCGCCGTTCCCGCGCGGTGACGCCTTCCGCGTGTCGACCGGGTTCGCCGGCTTCTGCCAGAGGCTCTCCGACCTCCTCGCGCAGGCGTCCGCGACCGGGGCGGTGGGGGCATGACCGACCCGCGCCGCCTCGACCTCGCGCTGCGCGTCGCCATGCCGGCGGTGATCGCCGCCGCGGCGCTCGCCGCATGGGAGGCGCTCGTGCGCCTGTACGAGGTGCCGGCGTACCTGGTCCCGGCGCCGAGCGAGGTCGCGCGGACGCTGGTGGCCGACTGGTCCATCCTCGGGCCCTCGCTCGTCGTGACGCTCCGCACGACGCTCGCCGCGTTCGCCGTCGCCGTCGTCCTCGGCACGCTGACCGCGTTCCTGTTCGTGCAGAGCCGCTGGATCGAGCTCGCGCTCTTCCCCTACGCGGTGCTGCTGCAGGTGACGCCGATCGTCGCGATCGCGCCGCTCGTCATCATCTGGGTGAAGGACATCCAGACCGCGCTGGTGGTGTGCGCTGCGATCGTCGCGATCTTCCCGGTGATCTCGAACACGACGCTCGGCCTGCGCAGCGTGGATCCCGGCCTCGCCGCGCTCTTCCGCATGTACCGGGCGTCGCGGCTGCAGCAGCTCGTGCGGCTGCGGATCCCGAGCGCCGCGCCGTATTTCTTCGGCGGCCTGCGGATCGCGAGCGGGCTCGCCCTGATCGGCGCGGTGGTCGCCGAGTTCGTCGCGGGAACCGGCGGCCATGCGGGCGGTCTGGCATACCAGATCCTGCAGGCCGGCTACCAGCTCAACATCCCGCGGCTGTTCGCGGCGCTGCTGCTGGTGACGCTCGCCGGCATCGCGCTCTTCGCGGCGATGGTGGGGATCTCGAAGCTCGCGCTCGCGCACTGGCACGAGAGCGAGCTGGTCGCCGAGCGCTGAACGGGCCGGATACGGAGGCGGTGATGGCACACTCGCGGTCAAGACGCTCTTTCCTCGTGCGCGGCGCGCTCGGCGCCGCGGCGCTCGCAGCGGGCCGCGTCGCGCGCGCGCAGCCGCTTCCGAAGGTCGTCTTCGGCACGAACTGGCTCGCCGAGGCCGAGCACGGCGGCTTCTACCAGGCCGTCGCCGAGGGCACCTACCGCCGGCACGGCATCGACGCGGCGATCCGCATGGGCGGGCCGCAGGTGAACGGGCTGCAGCTCCTGCTCGCGGGCCAGATCGACCTCTTCATGGGCTACGACATCCAGACCCTCAAGGCCGTCGAGCAGGGCCTGCCGGTCGTGACCGTGGCCGCGACCTTCCAGAAGGACCCGGTGGTGCTGATCGCGCACCCCGGCGTGACCCGGCTCGAGGAGCTGAAGGGGCGGCCGATCTACATCAGCTCCGCCAGCGAGACGACCTTCTGGCCGTGGCTCAAGGCGAAGTACGGGTTCTCGGACGCGCAGAAGCGCCCCTACAGCTTCAGCGTGCAGCCGTTCCTCGCCGACCGGACCGCGGCGACGCAGGGCTACGCCACCTCCGAGCCCTACTCGGTCGAGAAGGCTGGCGTGAAGCCCGTCCTCTTCCTGCTCGCCGACCTCGGCTACCCGCCTTATGCGGAGACGATCGTCGCGCGGCGCGACTACTACGAGAAGAACGCCGACCTCGTGCGGCGCTTCGTGCAGGCCTCCGCGGAAGGGTGGAAGAGCTATTTCGCCAACCCGGCGCCGGGGAACGTGCTCATCAAGCGCGACGACCCGCAGATGGAGGACGGGCTGCTCGCCTTCGGGCTCGCGAAGATGAAGGAATACGGCATCGTCACCGGGGGCGACGCGGCGAAGCTCGGGATCATGACCATGACGGACGAGCGCTGGAAGCGGACCTTCGACTTCATGCGCGACGCCGGCCTGATCCGGCCCGACGTCGATTACCGCCGGGCCTACACGCTCGACGTGGTGCGCCAGGTGAAGGTGCTGCCATGACGGCCGCGGAGCGCGCCTGCCCGCTTGAAATCGCGCCGCGCGGCGCGCACGTAACGTGCGAAGGGCGCCTGCCGGGCGCGGGCGGAAGGGCATCGTGCCGTGCCGCTCGCACGCGTCTCCCGCTCGCGTTTTCGAAGGCCGCTTCGAATCAGCGCGAGCGCCGCTTGACCGCGTTCCGCGCGTCTGTATAATCCGCGCCTTTCGCCGTGACGGACCCGTCGCGGCCGCTCTTTAAAAACGCGAACAGCCGATAGGTGTGGGTGCGTTGGGTGCGCTTTTCGCGGGGCGTGCGCGCGTCTGCCTGCGGACGTTTTCGGAGCTCCCGGCAGGGGGTTTCGGGGATGTTGGCGGGTGGGGGTGGTGCGCTCTCGATGAAAGCTGAAAGCCAAGTGCTCACGCCGATGTTGGAGATGTCGCGGTTTCGCGGGTGATGGCCCGCGAGCCGTTGCGTCGAGACTTTTGAGTGAGCGCTGGGGTTTGCGGTCCTGGGTGCAAGAGGCCTGGGGCTTGCTAGCTCCGAATCGCTGCAAGATGCTATTTCTAACAGGCATTGATCTGAAGAGTGTGCTCCTGGCTCAGATTGAACGCTGGCGGCATGACTTACACATGC
>JAOAEA010000191.1 GCA_026417035.1 Burkholderiales bacterium | reverse complement strand
AGCCAAAGACGTGCGCTACTCAAGCCCCGCGCGGCCTGCCGCGAGGGCTTCAATCGCTTAACGTACGCAGCGCGTTTCCGCGCCGTGACTCGCCAAGCGCCCGCGCGAGCACCTGCGCGACGTGCAGCGCGGTGCGACCGGCCCCGTCGGCGATCTGGTGGCGGCAACTGGTCCCATCGGCCACGATCAGCGCGTCCTCGCTCGCGGCCCGCACCGCCGGCAGCAGTGACGCCTCGGCCATCTGCATCGAAATCTCCTCGTGCGCGGCCTCATAGCCGAAGCTGCCGGCCATGCCGCAGCAGCTGGATTCGATCGTCTCCACCGTCAACGCCGGGACCAGCCGCAGCGCGGCCTCGACCGACTTCATCACGTCGAACGCCTTCTGATGACAGTGGCCGTGCAGCAGCGCGCGTTTCTGCGGCAGCGGCTGCAGGTCGAGCGCAAGGCGCCCGGCCGACTTCTCCCGCAGCAGGAATTCCTCGAAAGTCAGCGCGTGGGCCGCAAGGCGCTGCGCCGCCTCGCCCAGTTTAAGCGCGAGGTATTCGTCGCGCAGACTGAGCACGCAGGAAGGCTCCAGGCCCACGA
>JAOAEA010000190.1 GCA_026417035.1 Burkholderiales bacterium | reverse complement strand
GATCTCACCGATCAGGATCACATCCGGCGCCTGGCGCAGGGTGTTACGCAGCGCCACCTCAAAGGACTCGGTATCGACCCCGACCTCGCGCTGGGTGATGATGCAGCCGTCGTGTTCATGGATGAACTCGATCGGGTCCTCGATGGTGATGATATGGCCTGAGCTGTGATGATTGCGATAGCCGATCATGGCCGCCAGCGAGGTCGATTTGCCGGTGCCGGTGGCCCCGACAAAGATCACCATCCCGCGTTTGGCCATCGCCAGGTCGCGCAGGATCGAGGGCAGCTTGAGCTCTTCGAGGGTTGGGATACGGTTTTCGATGCGCCGCAAGACCATCCCCGCCGCGTCGCGCTGGACAAAGGCGCTGACCCGAAAGCGCCCAAGTCCTTGGCGCCCGATCGCAAACTGACACTCCTTGGTGTCCTCAAACTCGGCGCGCTGGCGCTCGTTCATGATCTCATAGACCAGCTCGCGCGCCTGCTCAGCGCTCAGGGGCTGTTTGCTTACCGGATAGAGGACACCATTGATCTTGATCGTCGGCGGCCAGCCAGCGGTGATGAATAGATCAGAGCCTTTCTTTTCGAC
>JAOAEA010000189.1 GCA_026417035.1 Burkholderiales bacterium | reverse complement strand
GTTACACGCCGAAGGAGATCGAGGAAGAGGTCGGCTCTATTATGCGTCTTTCCGGCTTCGACAAAGACGACAAGAATTATTGGCCAACGTACACACGTCTGTACAAGGGCACCATCAACTACGTCCAGTCGTCGGGGAGCCGGCCGACGCTTCTCGATCTGCGCAAGTACATGGAGGACACGCTGGTCCCGGCCATGCCCGAGGGTGAGGAGCCGGGGCTGTTAGGCTACATCATGGGCACAGCCGCCGAAACGTCGCTCGATCTGCCGGCCGGTGAGCGTGAGCGGGCCGAGGTCCCGCCCTACTCGACGCTCGACACCGCGCAGCGTGAGCGGTTGGCGACCGTGCTCGCCCGCGACTACGGCGCGCCTTTGAGCCAGGACGAGGTGCGCCAGATCATGGAGAGCGCGACGAAGGCCGGGCTGTCCTCGACGCTGGAGAACCTACGCGACATCGCGCGCCAGATGAGGCGGATGCGCGGTGGTGGATGATCCCGGCCGACAGCTGCTGACGCCGACGAACGCGCCGACGCTCGGTGCGGAGACCGCGGCGCGCGCGCCGGTCACCGGCGAGCAGACGCCGACACC
>JAOAEA010000188.1 GCA_026417035.1 Burkholderiales bacterium | reverse complement strand
CCGAAGCGGGGCTGCTCGATCACGCCGCAGCCCAGCCGCTCGGACTCGCAGCGGGCCGGCTGACCCTGACGCTCTCCCGCGCCGGCGCCGAGGCTCCTCTTCCCGCGCAGATCGAAGGGGTGATCGCGCTCACCGACGCGCAAGGCATCCGCAGCGCCTATGCCCTTGCCCTGGCGCCGGGGCCGATGCCCGCACCGGCCGCGGCCGGGCTGCCGCTGTGGCAGGCGGCGCTGCTGGCGGCGGTGGGGAAGGTGATCTCGCCGAAGTCCCGGGGCAGCAGCCGCACCACGAACATCCGGAAGTCAGGGTGCAGGCGTTTGTGGTCGAAGAGCACCTCCACCAGGAACTGGTGGCCCAGGTCCTGGAGGCGGTAGTAGCGCTGGGTGGTGTCCCACTCGTCATAGACATCAACGGTGAGGAGCTGGTAGGCCGGCTCGTTGTTGAGCAGGGCGTACTGGGGACAGCCGTAGATGTCCAGATAGTAGACGTAGAAGGCGCCGCAGGGGGTGCCCGGGTGCTGTACCTCCGGGGCCAGGTTGTTGTAGAGGATGGTGCCGGCGGTGGTGCGGTAGAGGTAGGTAAGCACCTGGC
>JAOAEA010000187.1 GCA_026417035.1 Burkholderiales bacterium | reverse complement strand
CCGTCGGTGACCGCGCCTTTCAGGTGCGCGGATCGATCGGCCTGATCGAGGTCTCGCCCGGCGCCTCGCCCAAGGACGTGGTGGCCACGGCCGACCGCGCCTGCCGCGAGGCCAAGCGCGCCCACGCCAGCGGGCTGGTGGTGTACGAGCACGGATCGCGCGCCTTTCGCGACCACGAGGCCGAAATGCAACTGGTCGAGCGCCTGGCGGCCGGGCAGAACATCGAGGGTCTGTTCCTCGAGATGCAACCCATCGTCTCGCTGCGCCACCCGCACCAGTCGCTCAACTTCGAGGTGCTGCTGCGCATGCACGACGAACACGGCAGCCGCGTGCCCACCGAGCGGCTGATCCGCGCCGGCGAGAACGCCGGCCGCATGAGCGTCATCGACCGCTGGGTCGTGGAATCCACGCTGCGCTGGCTGACGGAGCACGAGGCTCGGCTGCCGCAGAACCAGTTCGTCTGCCTCAACCTCAGTGGCGCGTCGCTCAACGACGAGCGCTTCATCGAGGACATGTACGACACGCTCGAGCGCCACCGCGGCGTCGCGCACCGGCTGTGCTTCGAGGTGACCGAGAGCGTCGCGCTCAACG
>JAOAEA010000186.1 GCA_026417035.1 Burkholderiales bacterium | reverse complement strand
GGCCGCATCTGCATCCCGAAGACCTGCTCGCGCTGATGGCGGCCGAGCCGCCGACTTACGCGCTGGGGGTGCCGACGATCTGGACCTCGATGCTGGAGCTGCTGGACCGCGATCCGCAGCGCTACCGGCTGCCGCCCGGCATCCGCATGCTGGTAGGCGGCGCGCCGGTGCCGGAGGCGCTGATCCGCGGCTTCGCCCGCCACGGCGCGCAGGTCGTGCACGGCTGGGGCATGACCGAGATGAGCCCGCTGGGCACGATCTCGTATCTGAAGCCCGAACTGCAGGCGCTGGCGCCTGAGCAGCGCTTCGCGCGCTACGCGCTGGCCGGCGTACCGGTGGCGCTCACCGAAATGCGCCTCGTGGGCGACGATGGCCGCGAATGCCCGTGGGACGGGCAAACGCTGGGCGAAATCCAGGTGCGCGGCCCCTTCATCACGGCGCGCTACCACGCGCACCCCGTCGAGCCGGAGAAATTCACCGCCGACGGCTGGCTGCGGACCGGCGATGTGGCCGCGATCGACGCGCATGGCTACGTGCGCATCGCCGACCGCACCAAGGACCTGATCAAATCCGGGGGCGACTGGATCAGCCC
>JAOAEA010000185.1 GCA_026417035.1 Burkholderiales bacterium | reverse complement strand
CAGCCTGCGGTTCAGAATGTCCAGCTCTCTGGCGATGTTGGCGAGCTCGCTCTCGCGGATCACAGCCAGCCGCAGGCGCTCGATCGACGTCAGAGACGGATCGTTCATCCTGCGCAGCAGCTCGGCGTCGTCGGCGCGCTGGCTCTGACGGCGCAGCCATTCCTCGTAGTACCGCCTGTCGCCCTTTCTGATGCGGATGACCTTGTCTCTGGCTACGAACAACCGGTTAGCCAGAATCGAAGCCGTCACCGTGTCCCGAAGAATCTCGCTGTTACTCAGAGCGTCCCGGGTCTCGGAAACGACCGGATCGGCAACCCCGGCGTCGCCCGGCTTGAACGGCACGTTGCCCGGCAGATTCTTCTTCTGGCTGATCATGCCCGGCAACAGATAGGCTTGCGGCTCCTGCAGATCCTCCTCGATGTCGGGCACCACGTCCTTGCCGATGTAGAGCTCGCGCTCCATCTCCTCGGCGAGCTTCTCGAACATCCGCTCGGCTTTCTTGATGTACCTGCCGCCCTTCTCCTCGGCGAGCTTGAGGAGCTCCGAGTACTCCTCCGACCACGCGAGCAGACGACCGAACTCGGCGCCGCTGAACAG
>JAOAEA010000184.1 GCA_026417035.1 Burkholderiales bacterium | reverse complement strand
ACGGTGAGTCGTACCGACGGATGCGGACGATCCCGTCGTACTATTCGTAAACGTCGAGTGAGGAGGAACTGAGTATGCAAGGCGTTTCCGCAATCCCCGAGATCACTCTGGCCGACGCCCCGACGGTGGTGCGCACCGCGGTGGCGACCGGTCGTCCAGCGGTCCTGCTGGGCCCGCCGGGCGTCGGCAAAACGCAGGCCGTGCTCGGCCTGTCGGACGTGCGGCACGTCCTGATCAACGCCGCCAATTCGCTCCCGTACGACCTGCTCGGGCAGCCGATTGCTCTGCAGAGCAGGGGCTCGGCGACGTCGGTGCTCGCGACGCCGACCTGGCTCGCCGAGATCGAGCGGATCGGGCGCGACGTTCCCGGCATGCTCGTGATCGACGAGCTCACCACCGCGCCGCTGGAGAGCGCGCCGGCGTTCTCGCAACTGCTGGGTGAGCGCCGTTGCGGGCCGCACCGGCTGCCCGACGGGTGGGCGGTCGTCGGGCTGGGCAACGAGCCGACGCACCGGGCCGGCGCGCGGCCGCTGTTCGCGCACATCGTCAACCGCTGCGCCGTCTACAGGGTCGTCCCCGACGTCGGCGCGTGGCAGGC
>JAOAEA010000183.1 GCA_026417035.1 Burkholderiales bacterium | reverse complement strand
GTCCAGCTGCGTGCGGAAGACCGAGTCGGCGGCGTACTGCGTGGCGTCGTCGTGGCTCCTCCCCTCCGCCCGGGCGAGGCGATAGGCCGCGAGCGCCGTGGTCATGCGGTTGATGACCTCGACGACGTGCGGCGCGGCGACGAGCCAGTCGTTCATCACCGTCGTGAAGCCGCGCTTCTCCGCACCGCGCATCGCGAGCTGGTTGATCTCGACCGCCATGGTGATGTCGAGCCGGTTGAGCTCGATCAGGCGGTTGATCATGGCCTTCTCGTCCGGGCCGAGCCGAGAGGCGAAGTGCTCCGCGACCGACGACGAGCGGAGCAGCGGCGAGCGTCCGCGCAGAAGGCGCTTGAGCTCGGTTACGGCGAGCGAGCCCGCCGGCTCGGCGAGCGACTTGTAGGCGTCGATCAACGCCGATTGCGCTTTAGCGTAACCGTGCCGGCTGCTCAGGACCGGAAGCGTGAGGGCGATCGGCTGCGTCGCGTTCGTGAACCAGTACATGGGCGACGCGAGGAAGTAGAAGAACGACCATTTGCCCAGCCGGTCGCTGAAGAGCGCTGTCTCTTATACACATCT
>JAOAEA010000182.1 GCA_026417035.1 Burkholderiales bacterium | reverse complement strand
GCCTGGAAGCACACCATCGTCGGCCAGTCCATCGTCGCCGACACCCCGTTCGAGGCCTTCCTCACCAAGGACGGCATCGATCTTCTCTCGGTCGAGGGCGCGGCGACGCTGCCTTACCGTATCCCCAACCTCGAGGTCAGCCTCCATAGCCCGAAGAACCCCGTGCCGGTGCAGTGGTGGCGCTCGGTCGGCCACTCGCATACCGCCTTCGTGGTGGAGACCCTGCTCGACGAGCTGGCGCACCTGGCCGGCCAGGATCCGGTGCAGTACCGTCTCGACCTGCTGCCTGAGGAATCCCGCTACCGCGGTGTGCTGCAACTGGCGGCGGAAAAAGCCGGCTGGGGCAAAATCCGGCTGCCCGCCGGTCATGCCCATGGCGTGGCGGTGCACCAGTCGTTCGACAGCTACGTGGCCGAAATCGCCGAGGTTTCCCTGGAGGGGGGCAAGATCCGCGTGCACAAGGTGATCGCGGCGGTGGATTGCGGGCTGGTGGTCAACCCCGACGGCGTCCGCCAGCAGGTCGAAAGCGCCATCGTCTATGGCCTCTCCGCCGCGCTGCATGGCGCCATCACCTTGGAGAACGGCCGCGTGGTGCAGTCCAATTT
>JAOAEA010000018.1 GCA_026417035.1 Burkholderiales bacterium | reverse complement strand
AAGGAGAGCTCGAGGGTCGCCGGCAGCCGTTCCACCATCAGCGTCGCCACCGGCCTGAGCTGCCGCAGCGACATCCCGAGCTCGCCCTGCACCGCCCGCGCGAGGTAGTCGAGGTACTGCACGTAGAAGGGCCGGTCGAGGCCGAGCATCTCGGTCATGCGCGCGCGGTCCTCCGGTGTCGCGTCCTGCCCGAGCATGAACACCACCGGGTCGCCGACGAAGCGAAAGAGCGAGGAGGCGATGAGCCCCACCACCAGCATCACCACGGCGGCCTGGCCGAGCCTGCGCAGGACGAAGGCGAGCATCAGCGCGCCGGCGCTTCCACGGCGCGGGGATCGCGGCGCAGGGCGCGCGCCGCGCCGCGGTCGCCGACGGCGCCGGAACCAGCGGGAAGGCTCATGGGCGGGACACCCTTGCGGAGAATGCGGTCGGACGACCGGTGCGCCGGATGCTGCCGAAAAGGCCCCCGCGCGTCAACGCGGGCGGCGAGCGCGCCGGCGCCCGCCCGGCGCATGCGCTACAGTCGCCGTGCCGGCACCGGCCGCCGAACTTCCGCGCCCCAGTCGGCTCTCACGCCGAACCGACCCACGAGGAGCCGACGATGGGCCACGTCGAGGACGCCACGCACCGCAACCGGCTCGCCGCGGAAACGAGCCCGTACCTGCAGCAGCACGCCGCGAACCCGGTGGACTGGTATCCCTGGGGCGAAGAGGCGTTCCGCGTCGCGCGCGAGCAGGACAAGCCGGTGCTCCTCTCGGTCGGCTACTCGGCCTGCCACTGGTGCCACGTCATGGCGCACGAGTCGTTCGAAGACCCTGCGGTCGCGCGGGTCATGAACGAGCTCTTCGTGAACGTGAAGGTCGACCGCGAGGAACGTCCCGACGTCGACCAGATCTACCAGGCGGCGCACCAGCTCTTCAACCAGGGCGCGGGCGGATGGCCGCTCACCGCATTCCTCACGCCCGACCAGATGCCGTTCTTCGTCGGCACCTACTTCCCCAAGACGGCGCGCTACGGCCGGCCCGGCTTCGTCGATCTGCTGCGGCGCATCGCCGAGGTGTACCGGGAGAGCCGCGCGGACATCGCCCGGCAGAACGAGGCGGTGCGCGAGGCGCTGGCGCGCATGCGTCCGGCGGAGGCGCCGCCGCGCGAGGCGTTCTCGCGCGCGCCGCTCGCCGACGCGGTCACCGCCCTTGCGCGCGCCTTCGACGACGTCCACGGCGGCTTTGGCGGCGCGCCGAAATTCCCGCACGCCACCGACCTCGAGCTCCTGCTGCGCGAGCACGCGCGCGAGGGCACCGCCGAGCCGCTCCGCATGGCCGTGCTCACGCTCGAGCGCATGGCCGAGGGCGGCCTCTACGACCAGCTCGGCGGTGGCTTCGCCCGCTACAGCGTGGACGAGCGCTGGCTCATCCCGCACTTCGAGAAGATGCTCTACGACAACGGGCCGCTCCTCGCGCTCTACGCCGACGCCTGGCGGGCGACGCGCGAGGCGCTCTTCGCGCGCGTCGCGGAGGAGACCGCGGGCTGGGCGATGCGCGAGATGCAGTCGCCCGAGGGCGGCTACTACTCGTCGCTCGACGCCGACTCCGAGGGCGAGGAAGGGAAGTTCTACGTCTGGACGCGCGCCGGGGTGCAGAGTGTGCTGACCCGCGACGAATACGCCGTCGCCGCGCCGCACTTCGGGCTCGACGGCGCGGCGAACTTCGAGGGCGAGCACTGGCACCTGCACGTCGCGAAGCCGCTCGCCGAGGTCGCGGCCGGGCTCGGCATCGCCCCCGAGGAGGCGTCACGGCGCCTTGCCTCCGCGCGCGCGAAGCTCTTCGCCGAGCGCGAGCGCCGGATCCGGCCGGGGCGGGACGAGAAGGTGCTCGCCTCCTGGAACGCCCTGATGGCGCGCGGGATGCTGCGCGCCGGCACGGCGTTCGGCCGGCGCGACTGGATCGAGTCGGCGCGGCGCGCGCTCGCGTTCCTGCGCGGCACGCTCTGGAAAGGTGGCCGGCTCTTCGCCACTTACAAGGACGGCCGGGCCCACCTCAACGCCTATCTCGACGACTACGCGTTCCTCCTCGACGCGCTCCTCGAGGCGATGCAGGCCGAGTTCCGGCAGGACGATCTCGACTGGGCGCGCGAGCTCGCCGAGGTGCTGCTCGCGCGCTTCGAGGACCGCGCCGCAGGGGGTTTTTACTTCACGAGCGACGACCACGAGCGGCTGATCCAGCGCCCCAAGCCGGGGCACGACAACGCGACGCCCTCGGGCAACGGGGTCGCCGCCTTCGCGCTGCAGCGGCTCGGACACCTCGTCGGGGAGCCGCGTTATCTCGAGGCCGCGGCTCGGGCCATCGGCGCTTTCTATCCGGCCATGCGCCGCTACCCGGGGGGGTTCGCGACGCTCCTCATGGCCCTCGAGGAATACTTGAGCCCGCCGCGCGTGCTGGTCCTGCGCGGACCGGAGCACGAGCTCGCGGCGTGGCGCCGCTCGCTCGACCAGGCCTACCGCCCCGACCTCGTGACGCTCGCCATCCCGGCCGGCGCTGCGGGGCTGCCCCCGGCGCTCGACAAACCGGTGCGTCCCGGGCAGGTCAACGCCTGGCTCTGCGAGGGCGTTACTTGCAGCGCGCCGGTCGCCTCGCCCGCCGAGCTGGAAAGGCTTCTAAACCAGGGGCGGATCGAGTAGGATTAGCGGCCGTTTTTCGCCCACCCGTTCAAGGAGTCCCCATGAAATTCGCCGTCCTCGGCCTCGCGCTCGCCGCGACCCTCGCTGCCGGCCCGGCCGCCGCCCAAAGCGCGGAGGATCTGCTGAAGAAATTCGGCTGCACCGCCTGCCACGCCAACGACAAGAAGCTCGTCGGCCCCGCCTACAAGGAAGTCGCCAAGAAATACGCCGGCCAGAAAGACGCCGAGGCGAACCTCGCGAAGAAGGTGAAGGCGGGCGGCTCGGGCGTGTGGGGCCAGGTGCCCATGCCCCCGAACCCGCAGGTGCCGGACGCGGACATCGCGAAGATGGTCCAGTACGTCCTTTCGCTCAAGTAGCGGCGACGCACCGCTTCGAAGCCGGGGCCCGCGGGCCCCGTTTTTTTTCGGAGGACAGAGGGAAGGGGACAGCACGTGTCTCCGCCCCGGTCCTGCCCCCGCCACGGGGGGGGCAGGCGGCCCATTCCCCTCGCCGGAGATGAGCCCGCCGCGCGCCCGTCTTTCCGTCCTCCGTCCTCGGTCGTCTGGAACCGACACGGGCCGGTCGGGCCGTTGACGCAAGTCCTCGCCGCGGCAAGGGATTCTTCGTTGCGGCGGACGTTTGACAACGCCGGAAGCCGCTCAGCATAATCGCGCGTCGCTTCCCCTCCCCAGAAGGAAAACCCCATGCAGACGAGACTCCTCTCCGCCGGCGTGTTCGCGGCCATCGCGGCGCTCGCGCTCGCCGGCTGCGGCAAGGAAGAGCCCAAGCCCGCGCCCAAGGCCGAAGCGCCCGCCGCGCCTGCCGCGCCGCCGCCGCCGCCCGAGCTCGTGGTGAAGATCGGCCACGTCGCGCCGCTCACCGGCAACATCGCGCACCTCGGCAAGGACAACGAGAACGGCGCGCGGCTCGCCGTGGACGACCTCAACGCCATGGGGATCGTGGTCGATGGGAAGAAGCTCAAGTTCGAGCTCGTCGGCGAGGACGACCAGGCCGACCCGAAGACCGGCACGGTGGTGGCGCAGAAGCTCGTCGACGCGAAGGTGAACGCGGTGGTCGGTCACCTCAACTCCGGCACGACGATCCCGGCCTCCAAGATCTACAACGACGCGGGCATCGCCCAGATCTCGCCCTCGGCGACCAACCCGACCTACACTCAGCAGGGCTTCAAGACCGCGTTCCGGGTGATGGCGAACGACGTCCAGCAGGGCTCGGTGCTCGGCGAGTACGCGGCGAAGAACCTCAAGGCGCAGACCATCGCCATCATCGACGACCGCACCGCCTACGGGCAGGGCCTCGCCGACGAGGTCGAGAAGGCGGCGAAGGCCGCCGGCGCGAAGATCGTCGCGCGCGAGTTCACCAAGAACGACGCGACCGACTTCACCGCGATCCTCACGAAGATCAAGGGCAAGAAGCCGGACGTGATCTTCTACGGCGGCATGGACGCGCAGGCCGGCCCGATGCTGAAGCAGATCAAGACGCTCGGCATCAAGTCGAAGTACCTCACCGGCGACGGCGGCTGCTCGCCCGAGCTGATCAAGCTCGCCGGCGACGCGGCCGAGGGCATCTACTGCTCCCAGGCGGGCCTGCCGCTCGACAAGATGCCGCGCGGCGCGGACTTCGCCAAGCGCTACAAGGACAAGTTCAACACCGACGTGCAGATCTACGCGCCCTATTCGTACGACGCGGTGCTCGTCATCGCCGACGCGATCAAGCGCGCGAACTCGGCCGAGCCGGCCAAGATCGTTGCGGCCCTGCCCGCCACGGCGACCGACGGCGTCACCGGCAAGGTGCAGTTCGACGAGAAGGGCGACGTGAAGAACGGGGCGATCACGGTCTATACGGTGAAGGGCGGCAAGCTCGAGGTGCTCGAGGTGCAGGGCGGCAGCCCGATGGCGCAGGCCGTCTCCGCGGTGAAGGCGGAGGTGAAGGAGGCGGTGAAGGAGGCCGAGAAGGCCGCCGGCGACGCCGCGAAGGCGGTCGAGAAGGAAGTGAAGAAGGTCGAGGAGGCCGTCAAGAAGTAGCCGGTCCGCCGGCCCGAGAGCGAGCGGCACCTGCGGGTGCCGCTTTCTTTTGGGGGGCTGCCCGCGCCGGGCGAGGCTTGTGACCGCCCGCCGGGCAGGGCATTCTAGCGACCGCCCCGCGAGTCCCGACACCGATGAGCTTCCACCCCGAGATCTTCCTGCAGCAGATCGTCAACGGGCTCGTGCTCGGGTCGATCTACGCGCTCGTCGCACTCGGCTACACGATGGTGTACGGCATCCTCGGCCTCATCAACTTCGCCCACGGCGAAGTGGTGATGATCGGCGCGCTCACGGCGCTCTCGGTGATCCTCGCGCTGCACGGCGCCGCGCCCGATCTGCCGGCGGCGCTCTACATCCTCGCGGGCACGCTCGTCGCGATCCCGGTCACCATGACGCTCGGCTACACGATCGAGCGCGTCGCCTACCGCCCGCTGCGCAACGCGCCGCGGCTCGCGCCGCTCATCACCGCGATCGGCGTGTCGATCGTGCTGCAGAACGTGGCGCTGCTCGTCTGGGGCCGCAGCTACCACCCCTGGCCGCCGATCCTGCCGACGACGCCGCACACCTTCCTCGGTGCCAACATCACCGATCTGCAGATCTTCATCGTCGCCGGCGCCGCCGCGATCATGGCCGGGCTGACGCTGCTCGTGAACAAGACGAAGCTCGGGCGCGCGATGCGCGCCACCGCCGAGAACCCCGCGGTGGCCGGGCTGATGGGCGTGAACGTGAACGTCATCATCTCGATCACGTTCGTGATCGGCGCCGCGCTCGGCGCGGTCGCCGGCGTCATGGTGAGCGCGAACTACCAGATCGCCCACTACTACATGGGCTTCATCCTCGGCCTCAAGGCGTTCACGGCGGCGGTGCTCGGCGGCATCGGCAACCTCGCCGGCGCGATGCTCGGCGGGCTGCTCCTCGGGCTGATCGAGAGCCTGGGCGCCGGCTACATCGGCGACCTCACCGGCGGCTTCCTCGGCAGCCACTACCAGGACGTGTTCGCCTTCTTCGTGCTGATCCTGGTGCTCGTCTTCCGGCCGTCGGGGCTGGTCGGCGAGCGGGTGGCGGAGCGGGCTTGAGCGATGCGAAAGCGCTCGACGCGGAGAACGCTGGAGGCCGCAGGGAGGAGCGGGACCGCCTCCGGTCCGCTTCTGGCGACGGCCACCCCCCACGCGCAGACGGCGATGCGTCACCGCCCGTTCCGGACCGGTCGTCGCCGCGGGCCTCTGCGTTCTCCGCGCCCCCTCGGTTGAGGCTTGCGGTTCGTGCTCGCCCGCCTCAGGAAGAACCCCGCCGCGAAGTGGCTCGGCCTCGCGCTCGTCGCCGCCGCGCTCGCCGTGCTGCCGTTCGCGGTCGAGGCGACCGCCGGGCGCGGCTGGGTGCGGATCATCGACTTCGCGCTGCTCTACATCATGCTGGCGCTCGGGCTCAACATCGTCGTCGGCTTCGCGGGGCTCCTCGACCTCGGCTACATCGCGTTCTACGCGGTGGGCGCCTACATGTGGGCGCTCCTCGCCTCGCCACACCTCACGGCGAACTTCCCGGCGTTCGCGGCCATGTTCCCCGGCGGCCTGCACTTCCCGATCTGGACGATGATCCCGCTCGGCGCGGCGCTCGCAGCCGTGTTCGGCGTGCTGCTCGGCGCGCCCACCCTGCGGCTGCGCGGCGACTACCTCGCGATCGTGACCCTCGGCTTCGGCGAGATCATCCGCATCTTCCTCAACAACCTGAACGCGCCGGTGAACATCACCAACGGGCCGCAGGGCATCACCAAGATCGACCCGTTCTCCATCTTCGGCGTGCCGTTCAACAAGCCGCTCGCGGTGTTCGGGCTGAACATCCCCCCGGTGACGCTCTACTACTACCTCTTCCTCCTGCTCGTCGTCGCGATCATCTTCATCTCGCTCCGGCTCGAGGACTCGCGCATCGGCCGCGCGTGGGTCGCGATCCGCGAGGACGAGATCGCCGCCAAAGCGATGGGCATCAACACGCGCAACGTGAAGCTCCTCGCGTTCGCGATGGGCGCCACGTTCGGCGGCGTCGCCGGCGGGCTCTTCGCGGGCTTCCAGGGTTTCGTGTCGCCCGAGAGCTTCACGCTGCTCGAATCGATCATGGTGCTCTCGATGGTGGTGCTCGGCGGCATGGGCCACGTCCCGGGCGTGGTGCTGGGCGCGGTGCTGCTCGCGACGCTCCCGGAGGCGATCCGCTACACGGTCGTCCCGGCGCAGAAGTTCCTGTTCGACCGGCAGGTCATCGACCCGGAGAGCCTGCGGATGCTCCTCTTCGGGCTGGCGCTCATCCTCGTGATGCTCTACCGCCCGGCGGGCCTGTGGCCCTCGCAGGTGCGCAAGCGCGAGTTCGCCGCGGCCGAGAAGGCCGGCCGGGTCGAGCCCGAGCAGTTCCCGGACCGCACCGACGCGTCCGAGGGGGCGCGCCTGTGACCGGCGCGCTCCTCGCGGCCAAGGGCGTCGCCAAGCGCTTCGGCGGCCTGCAGGCGCTCGTCGACATCTCGCTCACCATCCGCCGCGGCGAGATCTACGGCCTGATCGGCCCGAACGGCGCGGGCAAGACGACCTTCTTCAACTGCCTCACCGGCCTGTACCGGATCGACGCGGGGAGCTTCGCGTTCGACGGCACGCCGCTCGACGTGAGCTCGCCGCACGAGGTGGCCGCGCGCGGCATCGCCCGCACGTTCCAGAACATCCGCCTGTTCGCGAACATGTCGGCGCTCGAGAACGTGATGGTGGGCCGGCACGTGCGCACGCGCGCCGGCGTCTTCGGCGCGGTGCTGCGCACGAGCGCCACGCGCGCCGAGGAGCGCGCCATCCACGAGCGCGCGCGGTCGCTCCTCGCCTACGTCGGGCTCGGCCGCCGGAGCGACACGCTGGCGCGCAACCTCCCCTACGGCGACCAGCGCCGGCTCGAGATCGCGCGCGCGCTCGCCACCGAGCCGAAGCTCCTCGCGCTCGACGAGCCCGCCGCGGGCATGAACGCGACGGAGACCGCCAGCCTGCGCGCGCTGATGGAGCGCATCCGCGACGACGGCACCACGATCCTGCTCATCGAGCACGACGTGAAGCTCGTGATGGGCCTGTGCGACCGCGTCGCGGTCCTCGACTACGGCCGCAAGATCGCCGAAGGGCTGCCCGCCGCGGTGCAGCGCGACCCCGCGGTCATCGAGGCCTACCTCGGCGGGACGCTCGCATGAGCGATCTGCTCGAGGTGCGCCGGCTCGAGGTCGCCTACGGCGGCATCCGCGCGCTGAAGGGCGTCGACTTCGAGGTCCGCGAGGGCGAGCTCGTGGCGCTCATCGGCGCGAACGGCGCGGGCAAGTCGACGACGCTGCGCGCGCTCGCCGCGCTGGTGCGCCCGGCCGCGGGCACCATCCGCTACCGCGGCGAGGTCACCCACCACCTGCCCTCGTACGCGCTCGTGCGCAAGGGGCTCGCGCTGGTGCCGGAGGGCCGCGGCGTGTTCGCGCGGCTCACCGTGCGCGAGAACCTGGAAATGGGCGCCTACCACCGCGCCGACCGCGGCGTCGCCGCAGACCTTGAGCGCGTGTTCGCGCTGATGCCGCGGCTCGCCGAGCGCAGCGGCCAGCTCGCCGGCACGCTCTCCGGCGGCGAGCAGCAGATGCTCGCCATCGGGCGCGCGCTGATGAGCCGCCCGCGGCTGCTGCTCCTCGACGAACCGTCGATGGGGCTCGCGCCGCTGATGGTGCAGAAGGTGTTCGAGATCGTGCAGTCGGTCGCGCGCGAGGGCGTGACCATCCTGCTGGTCGAGCAGAACGCGAAGCTCGCCCTGGAGCTCTCCTCGCGCGCCTACGTGCTCGAGAGCGGGCTCGTCTCGGCCTCGGGCCCCTCCGCGGCCCTGCTCACCGATCCGAAGGTGCGCGAGGCCTATCTTGGCGAAGCCGCGTAGCCTCGGCGAGCGCCTGCGCGGGCTCTTCGGCGGCGACGGGCCCGCGGCGCCCGACGCCGCGCCGCCCGGAGCGCCCGCGGAAGCGGCCGTCGTCCCCGAGTCGCGGGTGCGCGACGCCCTGCGCACAGTGGTCGATCCGGAGGTCGGCATCGACATCGTGGCGCTCGGCCTCGTCTACGCGATCGAAACGTCGCCGGGCCGCGTGCGGGTCGACATGACCATGACCACGCCGGCCTGTCCGAGCGGGCCGCAGCTGCGTGACGAGGCCGCGCGCGCGCTCGAGGGCGCGTTGCCCGAAGCGCGCGAGATCGACGTGCGCCTCGTCTGGGATCCGCCCTGGACGCCCGCGCGGATGTCGGCCGCCGCCAAGAAGCGCCTCGGGTGGTGAGCCCGGATGCGCCGCGAGGCCGCGACGACGCGCGACCTTCCGCCGCCGTGGCGCGTGCCGCTCCTCGTGCTCGCGTTCGTCTCCCTCGCGGTCGGGACGGCGGCAGGCCTCGCGCGGCTCGGCTGGGGCTTCGCCGCGCCGGCCGCCGCGCACGGCCCGCTCATGATCGCCGCGTTCTTCGGCACGGTGATCGCGCTCGAGCGCGCGGTCGCCGTCGGCGCGCGCTGGGCCTACCTCGGGCCGCTCGCGAGCGGGCTCGCGGGTCTCGCCCTTGCGACCGGCGCGGGCACCGGCTACGCGGCGCCGCTGGCAGCCGCCGGCAGCCTGGTGCTCTTCGCCGCGACGCTCACGATCTTCGCGCGGCAGAAGGCGCTCTTCACCTTCACGCTCGTCCTCGGCGCGCTCGCGGCGCTCGTCGCGAGCCTCGCCCGCGCCGGCGGCGACGAGGCCTGGCAGGTGACGCCGTGGTGGATCGGCTTCCTCGTGCTCACGATCGCCGGCGAGCGGCTGGAGCTCTCCCGGTTCCTGCGGCCTTCGCCGCTCGCGCAGGGCGCGTTCGCCGCCATCGTCGCGTGGCTCGCCCTCGCCCTCGTGGCAACCGCCTTCACCCCCGGCCCTGCCGCCGCGAGCTTCGGCGCGGGGCTCGTGGCGCTCGCGCTCTGGCTCGTTCGCCACGACATCGCGCGGCGGACGGTGCGCGAAGCGGGCCTCACCCGCTTCATCGCCATGGCGCTGCTCGCCGGTTACGTCTGGCTCGCCCTCGGCGGGGCGGCGATCGTCGCGGCGGGCGGGCTCGCGCCCGGTGCACCGGGGCGCGACGCGGCGCTGCACATGATCCTGGCGGGTTTCGTTCTCTCGATGGTGTTCGGCCACGCGCCGATCATCTTCCCCGCGGTGCTCGGGGTGCGCATGCCCTACAGCCCGGCCGCCTACGTGCCGCTCGCGGTGCTGCACGCGACGCTCGCCGTGCGCGTCGCCGGGGACTACGCGAACGACGCCGGGATGCGCAGCGCCGGCGGGATGGGCAACGCGCTCGCGCTCGTGCTCTTCGTGCTGGTGACGGCGGGAGCGGTGCTGCGCGGCGCGCGGGCGCGGCCGGGCTGAACGCGCCGCGCCCTTCGCGCCGCCGGCGCCTCAGCCCGCCGCGGGCGTCGCGAGATCGGCCGCGGTCGTGAACGAGTCGGCGAAGAATTCGTCGAGGGGCAGGCCGCGCTCGTGGGTGAAGTCGCGCCGGGCGGACTCGACCACGATCGGCGCGCCGCAGGCGTAGACCTGGTGGCCGGAGAGGTCGGCGTAATCGTCCATGACCGCCCGATGGACGAAGCCGGTGCGCCCGGTCCAGCCGTCCTCGGGAAGCGCGTCGGAGACCACCGGCACGAAGCGGAAGTTCGGGTGCTCGCGTTCCCACCGCCGCGGCAGGTCGGCCATGTAGAGGTCGCGCGGGCGCCGGCCGCCCCAGTAGAGCACCATCTCGCGCGCGATGCCGCGGTGGAAGGCCGAGGCGAGGATCGACTTGATCGGCGCGAAGCCGGTGCCGCTCGCGACGAACACGATCGGTTTCGCGCTGTCTTCGCGCAGGAAGAAGTTCCCGAGCGGCCCTTCGAAGCGCAGGATGTCGCGCTCCTTCATCGCCGTGAAGACGTGGTCGGTGAACCCGCCCCCGGGCACGTGGCGGATGTGGAGCTCGAGGAACTCGTCGTCGTGCGGCGCGTTGGCCATGGAGAAGCTCCGCCGCGAGCCGTCCTTCAGCAGGAACTCGATGTACTGGCCGGCGAGGAACTGCAGGCGCTCGTTCGCCGGCAGCTTGAGGTGCAGGATGGCGACGTCCTCGACCGGCTTCTCGATGCGGTGCACGCGGCAGGGCAGCTTCTTCACCACGATGTCCTTCACCGCGCCGATGCTGCGCGCCTCGATCACGAGGTCGCTGAGCGGCTTCGCCGAGCAGAAGAGGGTGTAGCCGGCCGCCAGCTCGTCGGGCGAGAGGGCGTGCTCGGAATGCTTCCCGAGGACGACCTCGCCGGAGAGGAGCTTGCCCTTGCAGGAGCCGCACGCGCCGTTGCGGCAGCCGTAGGGCAGGTGGAAGCCGGCGTCGAGCGCCGCCTGGAGCACCGTCTCGCCTTCGGGGACGGTGAACGAATGGCCGCTCGGCTGGATCTCGACCTTGTAGGGCATCGCTGAAACCTCTGGGACTGCTCGCCGGGGAAGCCGTGCTCCATGCGGGGAAGGAACCGGGGCCGCCCGTGGGGGAGGCGCTCGCAGGGGGCGGTTCCCCCCTCCGTTCAGACATTCCCTAGAATGCGCGCATGAAAAAGCTTCTCGTGATCGGGGCTGGCGACGTCGCGGGCCGCGCGCTCGCGGGGCTCGCGCGCGATTTCCACGTGACGGTGCTCGTGCGCTCCGCCGCGGCCCGCGAGCGGTTCGACCGCGCCGGCGCCGCGACGATCCTCGCCGACCTGGACGACCCCGCGAGCCTCGCGGGCATCGCTGCCGATTGGGACGCCGTCCTGCACCTCGCGCCGCCGCCGGAGGCGGGCGACCGCGACACCCGCACGCGGAACCTGCTGGCCGCCCTCGAGGGCGCGCGGATGTTACCACGGCGCTTCGTCTACATAAGCACGAGCGGCGTCTATGGCGACTGCGGCGGCGACTGGGTCGACGAAGACCGGCCCGTCAACCCGGGCACGGATCGCGCGCGGCGCCGCGTGGACGCGGAGCGCACGCTCCTCGACTGGGGCGAGCGCTCGGGCGTGGCGGTGTCGGTCCTGCGCGTGCCCGGCATCTATGCCGCCGACCGGCTCCCCCTCGCGCGGCTCGAGCGCGGCACGCCGGTGCTCGTTGCCGAGGACGACGTGTACACGAACCACATCCACGCGGACGACCTCGCGGCGGTCTGCGCGGTCGCGCTCGCCGTCGCCATGGCGGGCCGCGTCTACAACGTCTCCGACGACAGCCACCTCAAGATGGGCGACTACTTCGACCTCGTCGCGGACCGCAACGGCCTCGCGCGCCCGCCCCGAATCTCCCGCGCCGAGGCCGTGCGGGTGATCCCGCCGACGCTGCTGTCCTTCATGAGCGAGTCGCGCCGGCTCGTCAACCGCCGCATGAAGGCCGAGCTCGGCGTGCGGCTTCGCTACCCGACGGTGTTCGACGGGGTGCCGGACCGGCGTTTCGCTTCGGTCGCGTCTTCGTGATGGCGACGCTCCTCGTCCTCACGAACCTCCCGGACCGCGAGAGCGCGGACCGGCTCGCGCGCGCGCTCGTCGAGGCGCGGGTCGCGGCCTGCGTCAACGTGCTCTCGCCGGCGCGGTCGGTGTACCGGTGGAAGGGCGCGGTCGAGACCGCCGAGGAGTTCCCGGTGCTCGTCAAGACCGCGCGCGACCGCTACGCCGAGCTCGAGCGCACGATCCGCTCGCTGCACCCCTACGAACTTCCCGAGATCGTCGCGGTCGATGTCGAGGCCGGCCTCCCCGCGTATCTCGAATGGGTGGAGGCCGAGACCCGGCCCTGAGCCCGTGCCCGCGTCCCTCCGATCCTCCCGCCGCATCGCGTCCGCCCTCGCGGCGCTGCTCCTCCTCGTGGGCGCGTCCGCCTCGGCGCGCAGCGACGAGCCGCTGCCGCCGGAGGAGGCCTTCCGCTTCAGCGCGAAGCGCCTCGCGAACGGCGACGTCGAGGTGACCGGGAAGATCGCCGACGGCTACTACCTGTATCGGCACAAGCTCGGGTTTTCCGCGGACCCGCCCGGGGTGAAGCTCGGCGCCGCGGCGCTGCCGCCGGGAGAGGAGAAGCAGGACGAGTTCTTCGGCCGGGTCGAGACGTACCGCAGAGAGGTCAAGGTGCGCGTGCCCGTCGCCGAGGCGGGCGCGGCCGAGCGCGGGACGCTCGTCGTCGCGCACCAGGGCTGCTGGGACCAGGGCGTGTGCTACCCGCCCCTGGAAGCGAAGGTGCCCATCGTGCTGGCGGCGCTCGGGACGTCGCGCGACCTGCCGCCGGAGTTCTCGGGGCGCCCGGTGTCGGGCCAGCCGCGCTTCGTGAGCGACGAGGCGCGGTTCACCGGCGTGCTCGAGGCGGGGAGTCTCGCGGCGGTCGTCGCGTTCTTCTTCGGCGCGGGACTCCTGCTCACCTTCACGCCCTGCGTGCTGCCGATGGTGCCGATCCTCTCCGGCATCATCGTCGGCGAGGGACGGGAGGCCACCAAGGGGCGCGCGCTCGCGCTGTCGCTCGCCTACGTCCTCGGCATGGCCGTCACGTACACCGCGATCGGCATCGCCGCGGCGCTCTCCGGGCAGCTCCTCTCGGCGGCGCTGCAGAACCCGTGGGTGCTGGGCGCGTTCGCGCTGATCTTCGTCGCGCTGGCGTTCTCGATGTTCGGCTTCTACGACATCCAGCTGCCCGCGGCGCTCCAGTCGCGGCTCACCGACGCGTCCAACCGGCTCTCGGGCGGCCACGTCGGGGCGGTGGCGCTGATGGGCGCGCTCTCGGCGGCGATCGTGAGCCCCTGCGTCGCGGCGCCGCTCGCCGGGGCGCTCCTCTACATCAGCCAGACGCGCGACGTCGTGCTGGGCGCCACCGCGCTCTTCGCCATGGCGATCGGCATGGGCGTGCCGCTCGTCGCCGTGGGCGTGACCGAGGGCGCGTTCCTGCCCAAGTCGGGCCACTGGATGAAGTCGGTCAAGAAGTTCTTCGGCTTCCTCCTGCTCGGCGTGGCGGTGTGGATCGTGGCGCCGGTGCTGCCCGCGGTGGCGTCGATGCTCGCCTGGGCAGCGCTGCTCGTCGTCGGCGCGATGTATCTGCACGCGCTCGATCCGCTGCCGCACGAGGCGTCCGGCTACGCGCGGTTCTGGAAGGGCGTCGGCGTGCTCGCGCTGGTGGTCGGCGTGGCGCTCGTCGTCGGCGCGCTCGCCGGCAGCCGCGACCCGCTGCAGCCGCTCGCGGGCTTCCGCGTGGGCGAGGCGGCCGCGGGCGGCGGCGCGCGGAGCGCGGGTGAGGTCCGGTTCGAGCGCGTCGCGACGCTCGCCGAGCTCGAGGCCCGGCTCGCGGCGGCGACGCGCCCGGTGATGCTCGACTTCTACGCGGACTGGTGCGTCTCCTGCAAGGAGATGGAGCGCTTCACGTTCACCGACCCGCGCGTGCGCGAGCGCCTCGCCGGATTCACCCTGCTCCAGGTGGACGTCACCGCGAACAGCGCCGACGACCAGGCGCTGCTCAAGCGTTTCCGCCTCTTCGGGCCGCCGGGGATCGTCTTCTTCGACGCACAGGGGCGCGAGATCGAGGGCCTGCGCGTTATCGGCTTCCAGAACGCCCCGCGCTTCCTGCAGTCGCTCGCACAGGTGCCCGGCTAGCCCCGCCGGCGCGGCCTTGTCCCGCCCGCCCCGCCCGGCGTATAAGGGAAGCCCATGGCCGCACCCGACACCGAACAGCTCCTCGCCGCCCTCGCGTCACCGGCGCTGCGCGAACTCGCCGCGCGCGGACGCATCCAGCAGTACCGCAAGGACGTGGTGGTGGTGCAGGAAGGCGACCACGGCGACACCCTGCTCATCATCCTCGCCGGCCGGGTGAAGGTGTTCGCGACCGGCGCCGACGAGCGCGAGCTCGTGTTCGACATCCACGGGCCGGGCGAGTACGTCGGCGAGATGGCGCTCGACGGCGGTCCGCGCTCCGCCTCGGTGATGACGCTCGAGCCGACCATCTGCTCGGTGGTCACGCGCACCACCCTGAAGGACCACATCGCGAAGCACCCCGAGTTCGCGTTCGAGCTGCTCGCGAAGGTGATCCTCCGGGCGCGGCGCGCCACCGACCGCGCCCGCGACCTCGCGCTGCTCGACGTCTACGGCCGCGTGCGGCGGCTGTTCGAGAGCCTCGCCGTCGAGCGCGACGGCGAGCGCACGGTGCCCGAGCGGCTCACGCACCAGGAGATCGCCGACCGCGTCGGCAGCTCGCGCGAGATGGTGAGCCGGCTGATGAAGGACCTCGAGCGCGGTGGCTATATCTCGGTCGCCGAAAAGCTGGTCACGCTGAAGCGGCCGCTGCCCCCCGCGTGGTGAAGCGCGAGCACCTCGCCGCGCCCCCGCGTGCCGGGTGGCCGCGACGTGAATGGGTCACAAACGCCGCGCCAATAGTGGCCGCCCGGGCGCCCGCCCCCTCCCTACCCTGCAGCCATGCCGATCGCACCGGTCGGCAGCAAGGAGGGGATCATGCGACGAGCCATCGGAAAGCCCGCGGACATCCCGCCCGACGCGGACCTCGGGCGTCTCGTCAGGGCCGCCGTCGCGGCGCTGCTCGCCGTGGCGCTGCTCGCTTTCGCGACCGCGCCGGACGCGCGCGCTGCGATCGGGGTGGAGCCCGTCATGGCCGGGTTCGCCGACGCCATTGCAACGGTCGGCGCGTGGGTGTCGGCAGCATTCGTCGCCTGGGGGGCGAAGCTCGTCGCGGGAGCGGAAATCAACCCGCCGGCGCGGCGCCCCGCCCGGGATCCCGCGCCGCTCCCGACCGGCCACTGAGGGCGGGGCGCCGCCGCGCTGCCGCGGGGCGTCAGCCCGGCTTCACCGCCAGCACGATCTTGCCGACGTGGGCGGAGGACTCCATGAGCTCGTGCGCGGCGCGCACCTCGGCGAGCGGGAAGACCTTGTGGATGACGGTCTTCACCTTCTTCGCCGCGAGGAGCGGCCAGACCTTCTCGACGAGCTCGCGCCCGATCGCCGCCTTGTCCTCGGCCGAGCGCGGGCGCAGCGTCGAGCCGGTGAAGGTGAGCCGCCGCAGCATGATCGGCATCGCGTCGAAATCGGCGATCTTCGAGCCCTTCAGGAACGCGATCTGCACCAGCCGTCCCTCGACCGCGAGGGAACGGATGTTCTTCATCGTGTAGTCGCCGCCCACCATGTCGAGGATGACGTCCACGCCTTCCTTGCCGGTGGCCTTCCAGAGCGCGGCCGCCCAGTCGTCCTCGCGATAGTTGAAGACCACGTCCGCGCCGAGCGCCCTGCAGAACTCGGCCTTCTCCGCACTGCCGACGGTCGTGTACACCGTCGCCCCGAATGCCCTGGCGAGCTGGATCGCGGTGGCGCCGATGCCGCTCGAGCCGCCGTGCACGAGGAAACGCTCGCCGGCGGCGAGGCGTCCGCGCTGGAAGACGTTCGTCCAGACGGTGAAGAAGGTCTCCGGCAACGACGCGGCTTCGGCGAGCGTCAGCCCTTCGGGGATCGGCAGCGCGCTGCCTTCCGGCGCGGTCACGAACTCGGCGTAGCCGCCGCCCGGCGTCAGGGCACAGACCCGGTCGCCGGGTTTCCAGCGCGTCGCGCCCGGTCCGGTCGCCACCACCGTTCCCGCGACCTCGAGGCCGAGCAGGGGTGAGGCGCCGGGCGGCGGCGGATAGAGGCCCGCGCGCTGCAACACGTCGGGCCGGTTGACGCCCGCGTACGCCACTTCGATCAGCACCTCGCCCGCCTTCGGCTCGGGCCGGGGACCCTCCGCGATCTTCATGACGGCGGCGGCGCCGCCCTGCCCGTGGTCGATGTACTTCATGGATCTGCCTCTCGCAAAAACGCGCCGCGCGGCGGGCGCGTATCGTAGCCGATCGCCCGCATGCCGGTTGGCGGCGCGCGCGCATTTCCGCTATGAATGCGCCATGCCGCCCCGGGAACCACACCGATGACCCGTCTCGACGAGGCCGCCTGCATCGAAGACCTGCGCGCGCTCGCCCGGCGCAGGGTGCCGCGGCCCTTCTTCGAGTTCCTCGAGGCGGGCTCGTACGCGCAGCGGACGCTGCGCGCCAACCGCGCGGACCTCGAGGCGGTCCCGCTGCGCCAGCGGGTGATGGTGGACGTTTCTGAGCGCGACACCGCGACGACGGTCCTCGGCGAGGCGATCGCGCTCCCGCTGGTGCTCGGTCCGGTCGGGCTCACCGGCATGATGCACCGCGACGGCGAAATCCTCGCCTGCCGTGCCGCCCAGGCGGCGGGCATCCCCTACACGCTCTGCACACCGTCGATCTGCTCGATCGAGGACGTGGCCGGCGCGGTCGCGCGGCCATTCTGGTTCCAGCTCTACGTCATGAAAGACCGCGGCTTCGTGCGCTCGCTCGTCGAGCGCGCGGCGGCGGCGCGCTGCCCGGTCCTCGTCCTCACCGCGGACCTGCCGCTGATGGCCCAGCGCCACGCCGATGTGCGGAACCGGCTCTCCGTGCCCCCCTCGCTCGGGCTGCGCAACGTCCTCGAGATGGCGCGCAAGCCCGCCTGGACGCTCGGGATCCTCGCGGGCAAGCGGCGCACGATGGGGAACTTCGCCGGCCACGCCGGGCTCACGGCCGACGTCCGGTCGGTGGCGCAGTGGGTCGGGACGCAGTTCGACCAATCGCTCTCGTGGAACGACGTCGAGTGGCTGCGGGGTCTCTGGCACGGCAAGCTCGTCGTCAAGGGCATCCTCGACGTCGAGGACGCGCGGCGTGCGGCGGACGCCGGCGCCGACGCGATCGTCGTCTCGAACCACGGCGGCCGCCAGCTCGACGGCGCCCCCTCGTCGATCTCGGCGCTGCCGGCCATCGCGGACACGGTCGGGTCGCGCGTCGAGGTGTTGTTCGACGGCGGGATCCGTTCCGGGCAGGATGTGCTCCGGGCGCTGGCGCTGGGCGCGCGGGCCTGCCTCGTCGGCCGGGCGTACGTCTACGGGCTCGGCGCCGCGGGCGAGGCCGGGGTCGCCCGGGCGATCGACATCATCCGCCGCGAGCTCGACGTCAGCATGGCGCTCACCGGCGTGCGCCGCATCGACGAGATCACGGGCCACGTGCTCGCGCGCTACGATCGCCGCTTCAACCCGGAGGAGGGACCGACATGACCGCGAACAAGCTGCTCCCCGACTATCCGCTCGCGCACGCCGCGAGCATGCCCGACCGCATCTATCTCACGCAGCCGACCGGCGGCGGACAGGTGGTCGACTACACCTGGGCGCAGGTGGTGGACCAGTCGCGGCGCATAGCCGCGCACCTCGCGGGCCGCGGCTTCCCGCCCGGCGCGCGCATCGCGATGCTCTCGAAGAACTGCGCGCACTTCATCATGGCCGAGCTCGCGATCTGGATGGCCGGTTACACCACGGTGGCGATCTTCCCGACCGAGACCGCCGCGACGGTGCGCTACGTGCTCGAGCACAGCGGGGCGAGCCTGCTCTTCGTCGGCAAGCTCGACACCTGGGAACAGCAGAAGGCCGGCGTCCCCGAAGCGCTGCCGCGCATCGCCTTCCCGCTCGCGCCGAAAACCGACTACGACACCTGGGACGCGATCGTCGCGCGCACCGAGCCGCTCGCCCGCCCGCACGGCCGCCGTCCGGAGGATCTCGCGATGATCATGTACACGTCGGGGTCCACCGGGACGCCGAAGGGCGTGATGGTGAGCTTCGCGGCGATCAGCTACGCCGGGGAAAACATCCAGCGCCGCCTGCGCGAGCTCGTCGGCGAGGGGCTCGACGGCCGCGTGCTCTCGTATCTGCCGCTCGCGCACAGCTTCGAGCGCTCCTGGGTGGAGGCCTCCTCCCTCGTGGACGGCCGGACGCGGCTCTTCTTCGCGGAGTCGCTCGACACGTTCCTGCAGGACCTCCAGCGCGCGCGGCCGACGACCTTCATCTCCGTGCCGCGGCTGTGGCTCAAGTTCCAGCAGGGCGTGTTCGCGAAGATGCCGCCCGCGAAGCTCGACCGGCTGCTCGGCATCCCCATCCTCGGCAAGCTCGTGGCGCGCAAGGTGAGGAAAGGGCTGGGGCTCGACCACGTCATCGTCGCCGGCAGCGGCTCCGCGCCGATTCCGCCCGACCTGATCGCGTGGTACCGCCGCATCGGCCTGCCCCTCTACGAGGGCTACGGCATGACCGAGGACAACTCCTACTCGCACATGTCGGACGAAGCGCACAACGCGCCGGGCTACGTCGGCGTGGCCATGCCCGGTGTCGCGGTGAAGATCAGCCCGGAGGGCGAGATCCTCATCAAGTCGCCGGCGCGGCTCACCGGCTACTACAAGCGCCCCGACCTCGACGCCGAGGCGTTCACGGAGGACGGCTTCTTCCGCACCGGCGACCTCGGGGAGCTGCGCGCCGACGGGCTGCTCAAGATCACCGGACGCGCCAAGGAGCTCTTCAAGACGGCGAAGGGCAAGTACATCGCCCCCGCCCCGGTCGAGAACGAGCTCAACGCCCATCCGATGATCGAACTCTCGATCGTCTCGGGTGTCGGGCAGCCCGCGGCCTATGCGGTGGTCGTGCTCGCCGAAGAGCTGCGCCGGCGTCTCGGCGATCCGGCGGTGCGGGCCGAAGTCGAAGCGGAGATGGCGCGCCTGCTCGACACGGTCAACGCGCACCTGCCCGACTATGCGCAGCTCCAGATGATCGTCATCGCCCGCGAGCCCTGGACCATCGAGAACGGCTGCCTCACGCCGACCATGAAGCTCAAGCGCGCCGGGATCGAGGCGCTCCTCGCGCCGCGGGTGGAGGGCTGGTATGCCGACGGCCGCAAGGTGCAGTGGGAGTGATCACGTGCCGCCAGCGCTGGCGCGAAGCGTGCGAGACTGACCGCCGAGCCGGTTCTCGCGCGGAGGCGCCATGGCAGACCAGGAATGCCCCAGGTGCGGCGCGCAGTTCCCGACCGGGGACGCGTGGGCGAAGCGCGCCGTTTCCCTGCTGATCCCGGCGCCTGCGGTGCCGGACATGGCCACGCAGGTGCGTTGCCCGCGCTGCGGCTACGTCTTCGCCGACGGCGAGGTGCGCCATCTGCGCGCCGGGCCGTCGGGACGGGCGCGGACCCTGATCGCCCTCGTGGCGGCGGGTCTGCTCGTCCTGGCCGTGTACCTCGTCCTCGGCTAGAGGGCTCGCGCCGCGTCAAGCCTTCGCCAGCACGCGCTCGACGAGCTTCGCCCAGTAGCTCGCGCCGATCGGCAGGATCTCGTCGTTGAAGTCGTAGCCCGGGTTGTGCAGCATGCAGCCCGAGTCGCCCGGGCCGTTGCCGATCCAGGCGTAGGCGCCGGGCTTCGCCTGCAGCATGAAGGCGAAGTCCTCCGCGCCCATGGTCGGTTGCACTTCGGTCTTCACGTTCTCGCGGCCGACCACCTCGGCCATCGCCGCGGCGGCGATCCCGGCCTCGCGCGGCGTGTTCACCGTCGGCGGATAGCGCCGCTCGTAGCGTACCTGCGCGCGCGCGCCGAAGGTCGCCGCGACGCCCTCCGCGATCTCGCGCACGCGGCGCTCGATCGTGTCCTGGACTTCCGGCTTGAACGCGCGCGTCGTGCCGCGCAGCACGACTTCGTTCGGAATCACGTTCCAGGTGTCGCCGCCGTGGAACTGGGTGACGCTCACGACCGCGGCGTCCACCGGGTGCACCGTGCGGCTCGCGATCGTCTGCAGGGCCTGCACGACCGCGGCGCCCGCCACGATCGGGTCGATGCCGTTGTTCGGCATCGCGGCGTGCGCGCCGCGTCCCGTCACCGTGATCTCGAAGATGTCGAAGCCCGCCATCATCGGGCCGGGCATCACGGCGAACTGGCCCACCGGCATCCCTGGCCAGTTGTGCATGCCGTACACCGCCTCGACCGGGAACCGTTCGAACAGGCCCTCCTCGACCATCACGCGGCCGCCGCCCTCGTTCTCCTCGGCCGGCTGGAACACGAAGACCACCGTCCCGTCGAAATTTCGCGTCTCGGCGAGATAACGCGCCGCCCCGAGCAGCATCGTCGTGTGCCCGTCGTGCCCGCACGCGTGCATCTTGCCCTCGTGCCTGGAGCGGTGCGCGAACTGGTTGCGCTCGTGCACGTCGAGCGCGTCCATGTCGGCGCGCAGGCCGATCGCGCGCCGCCCGCTGCCCGCGGCGAGCTTGCCGACGACGCCCGTCTTCGCGATCCCGCGGTGCACCTCGATCCCGAAGGCAGCGAGCTTCTCGGCTACGATGCGCGACGTGCGCTCCTCCTGGAACGCGGTTTCCGGATGCGCGTGCAGGTCGCGGCGCCAGGCGGTCATCTCGGGCTGCAGCGCGACGATGCGCTCGACGAGGGGCATGCCAGTCTCCTTGGTGGGCGGGTCGGCGGTCCGGGCTACCCGGGCCGCCCGGCGCGCGCCGCCGCGCGGATGCCCGCCGCGGTGAGCACGACGCAAGCGGCCGTCACGATCGCCAGGATCGGCCAGAGGAACACGATGTCGATGCGGACCGTCCAGCCGTAGAGCCGGGCGGCGTGCTCGTTGATGCCCCAGAAGAGCCACAATGCCGCGCACAGAGCCGCGGGACGGTCGGCGAGCGCCGGCGCGCGACGCCTGGCGATGCGCAGGAGCACCGCGGCGAGCGCGAACCCCGCGGCCGCCGCGAGCGCCCGCTCCGGCCGCCCGGCCATGAACTGCGCGGGCGCATAGAGCCAGTCGAGCACGTTTTGTCGCATCGGCCGGGGATAATAGCCGTTTTGTCGCAGGGGAAGCGCCATGCGGAAGCACATCCTGGGCATCGATCACGTGGTCATCGCGACGCGCGACCTGGACGCGGCGCGCGACTCGTTCGCGCGCATGGGATTCACGCTCACGCCGCGCGGGATCCACACGCTGGGCTCCGAGAACCACTGCGTGATGCTCGGAGGCGACTACCTCGAGCTGCTCGCCGTGCCGAGGACGCACCCTGCGACGCAGTACTACGCGGACTTCCTCGCGGCGGGCGACGGCCTCGCGGCGATCGTCGCGAAGACCGACAGCGCGCGCGGCGCCTACACCGAATGGCTCTGGAGCGGGCTCGCGCCCTCCGACGTCATGGCATTTTCCCGGCCGGTCGCGGCCGCGGGCGGCACTCGCGACGCCGCGTTCCGGATCACCCAGCTGCCGACCGACCGGAGTCCGGGCGGCCGCGTCTTCTGTTGCGAGCATCTGACGCCGGAGCTCGTGTGGCGGCGGGAGTGGCAGACCCACGCGAACGGCGCCACGGGCCTCGCGGCGGTCGCGATCGTCGCCGCGGACGTCGGGGAAGTCGCGCGCTGCTACGAGCGGATCTTCGACACGCGTGCGGAGCGGATCCCCGAGGGGCTCCTCGTGCCGACGGGCGGCACGCCGATCGCCGTCGCGACCGAGCGCGCGCTCGCGAAGCGCTTTCCCGGCTTGTGGATCACCGGGCGCGCCTACCCCGCCTATGCGGCGCTGTTCTTGCGGGTGCCCGACCGAGGCCGGGCGGAAGCGGTGCTGCGGCAAGGCGGTTTCGACCCGCAGCGCATGCCCGACGGCTCGGTGGCGCTCGGCGCGGACCAGGCACACGGCGTGGCGCTCCTCTTCGGCTGACCCTGCCCCGGGGCTTCGGGTCGGCGCGTGGGCCGGCAAGCGCGTTAAGCTACTCACTGCCGATGACCCGCGCACACCGCACTCTCTGGCTCGCGATCGCCGCTTCGTGCGCCCTGCATCTCGCGGTGCTGGGCGGCGTGCCGGCTTTCGGTCTCGATCGGGGGGGCGAACCCGCGCCCGCGCCGCTCGACGTGCGTCTCGCCGCGATGCCCGCGCCGCCGGTCGCGGCACCCGCGGCTGCCGCGCCGCGGAAGGCGCTGCCCCCGCAACGCGAGGCGCCACGGGGGGCCCAGCCCGTGGCAACGCCGATTGCTGCGCCTGGCCCGTCCGAGCCGGTCGCCGCGGCGGAGGCCGCTCCCGTCGCCGCCTCGAACGCGGAGGGTGCCGAGGGCGGGCCCGATGTCGCTGCGGGCGGCGAGGCGGCGCCCGCAACGCAAGCGCGGAGCGCCGCACCGACGGCCGACTTCGGGGCGCCTGCGCCCTATCCGATCCGGCGGCTGGCGGCCGTATACGACCTCTTCTACAACGGCGAAGCGCCCGAGGCCCCGGTCGGTCGCGTCACCCACGTCTGGTCCACCGACGGGGAGCGTTACGTCGCCGAAAGCGTCGCGGAGGGCGTCGGGCTGGTGAGCCTCCTCTACGGGGGCAAGTTCGCGCAGCGCAGCGAAGGGCGCATCGGCGCCGAGGGGCTGGTGCCGGACCGCTACACCCTGCGCCGCGGCGGCGCCGCGATCTCCGACGAGGCGCGGTTCGACTGGGAGATGGCGACCGCGGCGCTTGCGTCCAAGGGGGAGACGCGGACCGTCGCCATCGCGCGCGGCGCGCAGGATCCGCTGTCGGCGCTGCACCAGTTCTATTTCATCCAGCCGCTCGCGGCGTCGGGGCGTTTCAGCGTCGCCGACGGACGCAGGCTCCGTACCTTCTGGTACGAGGTCGTCGGCGAGGAGCTCATCGAGACCGCGCTCGGCGTCGTGAACGCGCTGCACATGCGGCGCGCCGACGGCGACAACGCCAGCGCCGAAGTCTGGGTCGACCCGCGGCGGAGCTACCTGCCGGTGAAGATCCTCGCCACCGACCGCAAGGGCCGCGTCATCGCGCAGCACATCCGGTCGCTCGAGGTCGAGCCGGTCGCGACGGCGGCCGTCGCGGGCGCGGGCCGCTAGGGCGCGCGCAGCTCGCGGGAGTCCCTCAGCCTTCCTTCAGCCACTTCGCGGCGTCGAGCGCGAAGTACGTGAGCACGCCGTCGGCGCCCGCGCGCTTGAAGGCGAGCAGCGACTCGAGCGCGCACCGCCTCTCGTCGAGCCAGCCGTTGCGGGCCGCCGCCTTCAGCATCGCGTATTCGCCGCTCACCTGGTAGGCATAGGTCGGCGCCTTGAACTCGTCCTTCACGCGCCGCACGATGTCGAGGTAGGGGAGCCCGGGCTTCACCATCACCATGTCGGCGCCTTCCTCGAGGTCGAGGCCGACCTCCCACAACGCCTCGTCGGAATTCGCCGGGTCCATTTGGTAGGTCATCTTGTTGCCCTTGCCGAGGTTCGCCGCGGACCCCACGGCGTCCCGGAACGGCCCGTAGAAGGCCGAAGCGTACTTCGCGGAGTACGCCATGATGCGCGTGTAGATGAACTTGCCCGCGTCGAGCGCCGTGCGGATCGCGCCGATGCGCCCGTCCATCATGTCCGAAGGCGCGCAGATGTCGACGCCCGCCGCCGCCTGCGTGAGCGCCTGCTGCTGCAGGATCGCGAGCGTCTCGTCGTTCAGGATGTAGCCGGTCTCGTCGATCACGCCGTCCTGGCCGTGGCTCGTGTAGGGGTCGAGGGCGACATCGGTCATCACGCCGAGCTCGGGGAAGCGCTTCTTCAGCGCCGCCACGATGCGCGGAACGAGCCCGTCGGGGTTCGTCGCCTCGCGGCCGTCGGGGGTCTTGAGGGACTGCTCGATCGCGGGAAAGAGCGCGAGCACCGGCACTCCTTGGCGGAGGCAGTCCTCGGCGACCGGCAGCAGCCTGTCGAGTGTGTAGCGTTCCACGCCCGGCATGGACGCCACCGGCTCGGTCCTTCCCGATCCGTCGATGACGAACACCGGGTAGATCAGATCGTTCGCAGTGAGCACGTGCTCACGCATCAGGCGCCTGGAGAAGTCATCGCGGCGCATGCGGCGCATCCGCACCGACGGGAACCGGCCGTACACGTTCATCGGATTTCTCGCGTCAAAGGAATCATGGAGTTAGGCTGCGCGCGCGCGGGCAGCGGAGCTGCGGGGAACCTTTTCGGGAGGCGGGGCGTCCCAAGCGTAGACGGTTTCGATCGTCTCCCGCTTCTCCTCCCTGAGCGGGTGCCTTAATGCAAGTTAAGGCATTTCGGCCTCGTGCTTATCCCCTTTGGCGCGAGGCCTTCTTCTTGAAGCCCGAGCTTCCCCGCTCGGGCTTTTTTTTGCCCGGCGCCGCCGGTCGCCGCCCGGCGCGCCCGCGGCAGGACGCCCGCGCGGGCCGCGGCGACGCGTTGGCGCTTCGCTCGTTTCGGGCTCCGGCGCCCTCGGGAAGACGCGCAGCCAGCCGGCAATGACATCCTCCGCCTCTTCCACGCCGGTCTTTCCGACGCTGGAGAAAAGTTGCACCGAACAGCGCTCGCCCCACGCCCTTAGCGCGCGCCGCGCGTCCGCGAGCGTGCGCGCGGCCTCCTGACGGCCGAGCTTGTCGGCCTTCGTGAGCAGGCAATGGATCGGCCGGCCGGTCGGCGCGAACCAGTCGAGCATGCGCCGGTCTAGCGGCGTGAGCGGATGGCGGGCGTCCATGATCAACACCAGACCTTCGAGGTTCGGCCGCTCGCGCAGGTACGCCGCGAGCGTGGACTCCCAGTGGCGCCGGATCGATTCCGGGACCTTCGCGTAGCCGTAGCCGGGCAGGTCGACGAGGTGCTGTCCGCCCGGGAGCCGGAACATGACGATCTGCTGCGTCCGGCCCGGAGTCCGGCTCGTGAAGGCGAGCCGGCGGCGTCCGACGATGGCGTTGAGCGCGCTCGACTTGCCCGCGTTCGACCGGCCGGCGAACGCGACTTCGGGCGCATCCGGCGGCGGAAGCTCGGAAAGCGCATGGACCGCCCTCGCGAACGCCGCCTGTTCCAACCGCCCCATGCCGTGGTGTCCCGCCGCCAAGCTGCGATAGAATAAGAGTTTATACCGACGACCCCGCCCCGAGGAGCCGCCGTATGAAACTCCGCCTTGCGCTTGCAGCGACCGCTTCCGCGCTCGCCGCTGCGACCGCATCCGCCGCCGACGCGCCGCGAAAGCCTGACCTCGCGAAAGGGCAGCAGATCGCGCAGACCGTGTGCGCCGCCTGCCACGGCAACGACGGCAACTCCCCCGTGCCGGCCAATCCGAAGCTCGCCGGGCAGCTCGCGTCGTACACGTACAAGCAGCTGATGGACTTCAAGGCGGCGCCGGGCAAGGAGCCGCGGCGCAAGAACGCGATCATGAACGGCATGGTCGCCACGCTCTCGCCGGACGACATGCGCGACGTCGCGGCCTTTTACGCCGCGCAGAAGCCCGCCCCGGGGGTCGCGAAGAACAAGGACACGGTGGTGCGCGGGCAGTCGATCTTCCGCGGCGGCGTGGTCGCCAGGGGGATTCCCGCGTGCGGCGCCTGCCACGGCCCGACCGGAAGCGGCGTGCCGGTGCAGTATCCGGTGCTCGCGAACCAATGGTCCGATTACACGCTCGGGCAGCTCAAGGCGTTCCGGGCCGGCGAGCGCGCCAACGATCCCGAAGGCATGATGCGCGCCATCGCCGACCGGATGAACGACGCCGACATGGCTGCGGTCGCCGATTACATCGCCGGCCTGCGCTAGCGCGGCGGAGCGGCGGAGTACGGGGTGGCCTCGCGCCACCCTTTTTCGTTTTCGGGGATCGCGCGGCCGGACGGCTGGCCTTTTCGCAGATGGGTGAGCGCAGCGACTTCGATCTGGTCGTGATCGGCTCCGGGCCGGGCGGCTACCGCGCCGCCGTCCTCGGCGCGCTGCGCGGCCTCGCCGTCGCGATCGTCGAGCGCGGCGTCTGGGGCGGCACCTGCCTCAACCGCGGCTGCGTGCCGAAGAAGGATTGGTATCACACCGCGCGCCTGGTCGCCGGGAACCGCCGTTACGCGGCGCGCGGGCTGCGCGGGCAGCTCGAGCCGGACCTCGACGCCGCGTGGCGTCACCAGCGCACGGTGGTCGAGACGGTGCGCGCGAGCTACGTCGATTACCTCCGGCGACTCGGCGTCCGCGCATTCGCCGGCGAGGCGCGCTTCGTCGCGGCGGACGAGATCGCCGTCGGCGACGAACGGCTCGGTGCGCGCCACGCGATCGTCGCGACCGGCTCGCGGCCGTTCGTGCCGCCGTGGACCCCGCTCGTTCCGGGGCGCGTGCTCACGACCGACGAGCTCTTCGACGCGCCGCCGCCCCCCGGCGCGCGCGTCGGGGTGGTCGGCAGCGGAGTCGTCGGCACCGAAATGGCCTTCATCCTCGCGATGCTCGGCAAGGATGTCGTGTGGCTCACGCAGTCGGCGCCGCTGTCGCGATCCCGGTTCAGCGCCTCGGCTCGCCGGTTCCTCGGCGCGGCCCTCGCGGCGCACGGCGTGGCGCCGCGCACGGGGAGCCGCCCGGAACGATGCGTGGCCGACGACCGTGGCGTGACGCTGCATCTTCCCGGCGGCGCGACCGAGCGCGTGGACTGGCTGCTGCTCGGGGCCGGACGGCTCCCCAACGTCGAGGGGCTCGGCCTGCAGCGCGCCGGCGTCGAGCTCGGCGAGGACGGTTTCGTGGCCGTGGACGACGAGATGCGCACCAGCGCGCCGCACGTCTTCGCGATCGGCGACTGCGCGGATGCGGCGATGACGTCGAACCACGCGCTCGTCGAGGCGGCGATCGCGGTGGCGAACATCGTCGCCCCGGGAAGTCGCAAGCGCTCGGACATCATGATCCCGGAAGTCGTCTACTCCGCGGCGGAGCTCGCGCGTCTCGGGCTGTCGGAGGAGGAAGCCGAGGCGATGGGGCTCGAGCCCGCGCTCGGCTTCTCCGGCTTCGAGGCGAGCCCGGCCGCGCTCGCCGCCGACGAGCCGCAGGGCTTCGTCCGCGTCGTCGCCGACCATGACACCGGCCGGCTGCTCGGCGCCGAGGCGGTCGGGCCGAATGCGGGCGAGTGGCTGCAGGTGGTCGGGCCGCACGCGGGGAGCGACGAAGCGCTCGCCGCGCTCGCTCGCGCCGCCTGGAACCATCCCTCGTTCGCGGAAGAGATCCTGAACGCCGTCGAGACCCTGGCGTCGAAGTGGGGACTCGGTCCGGCGGTGTTCGGGCCGCCTGCCGGGGCGCGGGAATAGGACGGCACGCGCGCCTGTTCGCGCGTCACATCGTTCCCACAGGGAGAGAAGTCCGATGAAAAGGTTTTTCGCGGCGATCGCCGTCATCGCCCTCGCCACGGGCTGCGCCATGTTCGGCGGCGACAAGGCGCCCGCCAAGTTCTCGGGCGGGATGCTCGTCGCCAGCGCGAACGACATGACGCTCTACACCTTCGACAAGGATCCGGCTGGCAAGAGCGTGTGCAACGGCCCGTGCGCCGCCAACTGGCCGCCGCTCGCGGCGCCGGCCGACGCCAAACCGGTGGGCGACTTCACCGTCGTCACGCGCGACGACGGGAGCAAGCAGTGGGCCTACAGGGGCAAGCCGCTGTACTTCTGGATCAAGGACACCAAACCGGGCGACAAGTCCGGCGACGGCTTCAACAACATCTGGCGCATCGTGAAGAGCTGAGCAACGGCGCCCCGGCACGCGATGGATCGCGAGGCGGTCGCCAGCCACATCCCGCGCCTGCGGCGTTACGCGCGTGCGCTGGTCGGCGACCGCCATCGGGCTGACGACCTGGTGCAGGACACGCTGGAGCGTGCGCTCACGAAGCTGCACCTGTGGCGGCCGGGCTCGGACATGCGCGCCTGGCTCTTCGCGATCATGCACAACCTCTACGTGAACCAGGCACGCGCCCGCCGGTCTGGAATCGCGAGCCTCGAGGACATCGCCGAACCGCCCGCCCCGGGGGGCGCGGTCGACCGGCTCGAGATCCGCGACCTCCAGGCGGCGCTCGCCGCGATCCCGGCCGAGCAGCGTGCGGTGGTGTTGCTCGTCGGGCTGGAGGAGATGAGCTACGCGGAGGCCGCGAGAGCGCTCGGCGTGCCCATCGGGACGGTGATGTCGCGTCTCGCGCGCGGCCGGGAGCGCCTGCGCCAGCTGTTGGCGAGCGGCGCAGGCGCGGCGCCCTCCCTGAAAGTCGTGAAATGAGCGCGAAGGTCTCGGAAACGGATCTGCACGCCTACGTGGACGGGGCGCTCGACGAGGCGCACCGGCGTGAGGTCGAGGCCCACCTCGCGGCGAGCCCGGAGGACGCCGAGCGCGTGAGGGCCTGGCAGGAGCAGCTCGCGCAGATGCGCGCGTCGTTCAACCCGGTCCTCGACGAGCCGTTGCCCGACCGCCTGCACGCCGCGATTTCGCGCCGCCGCTTCCCTTACGCGCTCGCGGCGAGCTTCCTGGTCGCCGGCATCGCCGTCGGCTGGCTCGGCAAGGGCGTGCTCGCGCCCGAGGCGCGCGCGCCCGCGGCATCGCTCTCGAAACGCGCCGCCGTCGCGCACGCGGTCTACGCACCCGAGGTGCGCCATCCCGTCGAGGTGGGCGCCGGCGAGCAGGACCACCTGGTCAAGTGGCTCTCGAAGCGCCTGGGCGAGGAGCTCAAGGCGCCGGTGCTCTCGCGCGAGGGCTTCGAGCTCGTCGGCGGCCGGCTCCTGCCGGGCGAAACGGGCCCAGTGGCGCAGTTCATGTACCAGGACGCGCGCGGGCAGCGGCTCACTCTCTACGTGTCCCGCGCCAACGCGAACCGCGACACCGCGTTCCGCTTCAGCCAGGAGGAGCGCGTCTCGGTCTTCTACTGGGTGGACGGCAGGCTCGGCTACGCGCTCTCTGCGGAGCTGCCGCGGGAGGAGTTGCTGGCCGTCGCGACCGCCGTCTATCGGCAACTCAATCCCTGATCCCCGGTCCAAGCGTGAGCGCCGAGCTGCGGCGCGACGACGCGGCGACCGTGCCTTGGCGCGAACGCGTGCGGTGGACCGCCGCGTCCGTGGCTACAATCCGATCCCGGCGCCTTCCAGCAAGAGGCCTCGATGCTGATCAAGCGTCCCGACGACACCTGCCCCTCCGAGATCACGCCTCCCGAGATCTACGCGCGCCGCCGTGAGCTGATGAAGGCCGCGGCGGCCGGCTCGATCGTCGCGGCTGCGGGCGGTCTCTCGAGCCGGGGAGCGTCGGCGCAGGGCGGCGGCCTCGCGAAGCTCGACGGTGTCAGGAAGAGCGCGTACTCGACCGTCGAGCAGCCGAACACCTACCGGCAGATCACCACGTACAACAACTTCTACGAGTTCGGCACCGACAAGGACGATCCCGCGCGCTATGCGGACCGGCTGAAGGTGAAGCCGTGGACGGTGGTCGTCGAGGGCGAGGTGAGGAAGCCCCGCACCTTCGGCATCGAGGAGCTCGTCAAGCTGCCCCTGGAAGAGCGCATCTACCGCCTGCGCTGCGTCGAAGCCTGGTCGATGGTGATCCCCTGGGTGGGCTTCGAGTTCCGCGAGCTGGCGAAGCTCGTCGAGCCGACCGGTAACGCGAAATTCGTCGAGTTCGTCACCGCTTATCAGCCGGAGACCATGCCCGGCGTCAGGCTGCCGGTCCTCGACTGGCCCTATGTCGAGGGCCTGCGCATCGACGAGGCGATGCACCCGCTCACGATCCTGGCGGTCGGGCTCTACGGCGAGGTGCTTCCCAACCAGTGCGGCGCGCCGATCCGGCTCGTCGTGCCGTGGAAGTACGGCTTCAAGAGCGGCAAGTCGATCGTGCGCATCCGCTTCACGGACAAGCAGCCGAAGACCGCGTGGGAGAAGGCCGCGCCGCACGAATACGGCTTTTACTCCAACGTGAACCCCGACGTCGCCCACCCGCGCTGGAGCCAGAAGAAGGAAAAGCGGCTGCCGTCGCTCTTCGCGACGCGCGACACGGTGATCTTCAACGGTTACGGCGACCAGGTGGCGAGCCTCTACGCCGGGATGGATCTCAAGAAGAACTTCTAGGCCGGAGCCCGAAGCGAGGGCGAAGCATCCCGCCCGACCGCTTCGCGTCCGCGGCAGCTCGGGTTCTCTCGGCGCATGGCGCAGCGCTTCCCCCTGACTCTGCCGACGACCGTGCCCGCCGCGGGCCGCCGGGCGTCGCGCGAGCTCCTCGCACTCGAGGCGTCGGGCGGCGCAGGCGTGTGCGCGCGCCGGGCGCGCCGGTAGCGGCGCCCGCGGCCGCCATGCTCCGCTTCGACCCCGGCCCGCGGGCCGTCGGCGCGCTGAAGGCGGTGATCTTCGTCGCCGCGCTCGCGCCCGCGGCGCGGCTCGCGGTGGCGGTCGCCGCCTTCCCGGAGTGGCTCGGCACCAACCCGGCCGAGTACATCACCCGCTCGACCGGCGACTGGACGCTGCGCTTCCTGCTCGCCACGCTCGCCGTGACGCCGCTGCGCCGCCTCTCGGGCTGGCACTGGCTCGTCCGCCTGCGGCGGATGCTGGGCCTCTTCGCCTACGCGTACGGCGTGGCCCACTTCGCGAGCTTCGTCGCTTTCGATCACGTCTTCGCGGTGGACGAGATCCTGAAGGACATCGTGAAGCGGCCATTCATCACCGTCGGATTCGCGGCGCTCGTGCTGATGACGCCGCTCGCGCTCACGTCCACCAACGCCATGGTCCGCCGCCTCGGCGGCAAGCGCTGGGCGGCGCTGCACCGGCTCGTCTACGCGATCGCCGTGCTGGGCGTGGTGCACTTCTGGATGATGGTGAAGCGGGACGTCACCGAGCCCGCGGTCTACGGCCTCGTGCTTGCCGTGCTTCTCGGCTACCGGGTCGCCGTGGCGCGCGGCCGCGCCCGCGACGCCGCGGCCGCTCAGCGCGCCGCGCCGCCGGTGCGGTAGAGGAGCCCGGGGGCGAGGAAGAGCTCGTCCTCGCCGACCCGGTGGTCGCGGGCGACGACGCAGTCGAACTCGTAGCGCATGCCCTTGAACACGAGGTACGCGTAGATCGGCGCGTCGGCGAAGCGGCCGATCACGTCGCCGAACCCGTCGATCGCCTCTTCGCGCAGGATCACGACGCCGACCGCGCGCAGGTGCCCCGGGTCTTCGAGCAGCCGCAGCTCGCGCATCACCATCCAGTGCAGCGGCGCGAGGATGCTGAGCGCGCAGGCGAGGATGAAGAGGACGTCGTGCATGCGGCCAATCTAGACCCCGCCGCGACGCCGCGCATCATCCGTTCGTCCGATCCGCGCGGACGATTCCACGGCCGGCCGAACGTCCCCCGCCGCGGCGCGACTTCCGTCACGCGCTGCGGCCCAAGCCCCGGCCGGCGTCCGGGCGCCGCTAGAGCTCCTCGGCGAGCTGCCGGCGCAGCCGCGCTTTCTGCCGGGCGCGCTTGGCGTGCTTGCCCTTCGCTTCGTGCTCGCCGCCCTTGGCGAGCAGCGGGCTTCGCGCCACCGGGTTGCGCGGCCGCGCGAGCCGCTTCGCCCGCTTCATCCCCGCGCGCCGGGACGCAGTCGGCCCGGCAGGAACCGCGCGATGGGCTTCGTGAGGTCGCGGGTCTCGACCAGCGAGTAGGCCGCCGGGACGACGACCAGCGTGAGGAGCGTCGAGGTCACCATGCCACCGATCACCGCGACCGCCAACGGGCCGTTGGTCTCGGCGCCGGCGCCGAGACCCAGGGCGGCGGGTGCGAGCGCGAGGATGATGGTGAGCGAGGTCATCAGCACCGGGCGCATCCGGATCGGGCAGGCGTCCGCGAGCGCCTCGTCGACGCCCATCCCCTGGGCGCGGCGCTGGTTCGCCAGGTCCACGAGCAGGATCGAGTTCTTCGCCACCAGGCCGATGAGCAGCACCAGACCGATCATCGAGTAGATGTTGAGGGTCTGGATCGCCCAGCTCTTGCCGAAGAGCGCCCCGAGCCCGGCCAGGGGCTGCGAAAGCCACAGGGCGAACACGCCGCCGACGATCGCGAGCGGCACCGCGAGCATGATGATGAAGGGCTGCACGAACGAATTGAACTGGCTCGCCAGCACCATGTAGAGGAGCGCGAGGGCGAGGGCGAAGGCGAAGGCCATCCCCTCGGCGGTGCGGCCGAGCTCTTTCGCCTGGCCGATGAAGCGCACCGAGTAGCCGGGCGGCAGGATCTCCTGCGCGGCCTGCTCGACCTTGCCGATCGCGTCGCCGAGCGGCACCGACGGCGTGCCGCGGAAAGTCGCCGAGTATTGCTGGTTGTAGTGGGCGACCACCGCCGGGCCGATCGTCTCGCGGAAGCGCGCGACACTCTCCAGGCGGATGAGCTGGCCGGCCTTGTTGCGCAGATAGATCCTGGAGAGGTCCGCAGGCTGGGTCACCTCCGCGTCGGCCGCCTTCACCCGGATGTCGTAGCGCTGCCCGTCGCCCGGCAGGTCGTTGTACTTCGCGATGTCCACGCCGCCGCTCAGCATGTTCACCGCGAGCGCGATGTCGGCGGAGGACAGTCCGAGCGCCGCCGCCCGCTCGCGGTCGGGCTCGAGGACGAGCTGCGGCAGGTCGAGCTGCAGGTCGGAATCGAGCCGCCCGATCGCCGGATCGGACTGCAGGCGCCGCTGCAGCTCGCCGGCCACGCGGCCCATCTCCTGGAGATTCGTGCCGGTCACGACGAACTGGAGCGGCTCGTTGCGCTGGCCCTGCACGATGCCGAACGGGGCGGCGAACGCGCGCACCCCCGGCACCTGCGAGAGCTCGCGCCGCAGGGCGTCCACCACCTGGTGCTGGGTCCGCATCCCCCCCGTGCGGCGCTCGGCGAGCGAGCGCATGCGGATCACCAGCGTCGCCTGGTTCACCTGGTTCGAGGAGCCGAGCCCGATGACGCCGAACTCGGAGACGACCTCCGGGTAGCGTTCGTCCACCAGCGCCTCGACCGCGCGCAGCTTGGATTCGGTGTATTCGATCGAGGAGCCGAGCGGCGCCCGCAGGAAGATGAGGAACCGTCCCTCGTCCTGCGCCGGCGCCAGCTCCTTCGGCACCGCCTTGAAGAACGGGAGGCTCGCCGCGGTCACGAGCGCCGCGAGCGCGAGCACCGTCCAGCGGTGCCGGAGCGACAGCGCGAGCAGGCGCCGGTAGGCCGACTCCATGGCGAGGAAGGCGCGCTCGAGCGCGCGGTCGACGCGCCCGTGGCCGCCCTCGTGCGCCACCTTGAGGAAGCGCGAGCAGAGCACCGGGGTGAGGGTGAGCGCGACGAACAGGGAGACGAGCACGCCGAAGGTCACGACCACGGCGAACGACTTGAAGAACTGCCCGACCATGCCGCCGAGGAAGATGACCGGGGCGAAGATCGACACCAGCGCGAGGCTCGCCGCGATCACCGCGAACGCGACCTCGTTCGAGCCGTTCACCGCCGCCGACATCGGGTCGGGGTCGAGCGTCTCGCGGTGGCGGAACACGTTCTCGAGCACGACGATGGCGTCGTCGACCACCACGCCGATCAGGAGCAGCAGCGCGAGCCCGGTGACCGAGTTGAAGCTGTAGCCGAAGAAGTACATCACCGCGACCGCCCCCATCAGCGAGACCGGGATCGCGGTCGCGACGATCAGGGTCGAGCGGAACGAGCGCAGGAACAGCCACACCACCAGCGCCGCGAGGAGCGTCCCCTCGACGAGGTGGTTCTTCAGCGCGTCGATGATCTCGCCGATGAAGAGGGCGTCGTTCGAGACGATCGAGATCTCCATGCCCGGCGGCAGCTGCGGGATCACCTCGCCGTCGAGCCGCTCGCGCACGCGGTCGATGATCTCCACGGTGTTGGTGTTGGCGATCTTGACGATGCCGAGCGAGATCGTCGGGCGGCCGTTGTAACGCGCGAGCTGCCGGTAGTCGGCGAGGCCGTCGACCACCGTGGCGATGTCCTTCAGCCGCACCGGCGCGCCTTCGCGGTGCGCCACGATCAGGTTCTCGAGGTCGTCGAGCCGGTGGAACTCGAGGTCGATCTTCACGAGGCTCTCGGTGCGCCGGCCGACGATGAACCCGCCCGAGAGCTGCAGGTGCTCGCGGGCGAAGGCTTCGTTGATGTCCTGGGCGGTGATCGCGAGCGCCGCCATCCGCGCCGGCTTGAGCTCCACGCGGATGGTGCGGTCGCGGCGCCCGCCGACGCGCACCTCGCCGACGCCGTCGATGGTCTCGAGCTGCTTCTTCACCGTGTTGATCGCGTAGGTGTTGAGCTGCTGCTGCGTGCGGTCGCCCTGCAGCGCGATCCACATGATCGGGCTCGCGTTCGTCTCCACCTTCGCGACCACCGGCGGATCGGCGTCCTTGGGCAGGCGCCGCACCACCTGGTTCACTTTGGCCTGGACCTCGCTGAAGGCGACGTCGATCTTCTTGTCGAGGTTGAAGGTGACGTTGATCTGCGAAACGCCCGGCGAGGAGGTCGAGGTGATGTCCTCGATGCCGGGCACGCCGTTGATCGACGTCTCGAGGAGGTTCGTGATCGACGCGTCGATCACCTCGGGGTTCGCCCCCTTCATCGTGGTCTGCACCGAGATCACCGGGAACTCGATGTAGGGGAGCTTGTCGACGCCGATGCGCTGGTAGGCGATCAGCCCGAACAGCACGATCACCGCGTTCAGCATGATCGCGAACACGTAGCGCCTGATGGAGAGCTCGGGCAGGGTCATGGGCGCGCCTCCGCGCGGACAGGTGGGTGCGGACGCGGCGAAGGCGCCTCCCGGCCGCGCGGCCGGGTGTGGCTAGAGCTTCGCCGCATCGCCGGCCTTCCCGGCCTCCGGGGCCTTGCCGGCTTCGCCGCGCGGCCGGGGTAGGGCGACCGGCGCGTTGTTCGTGAGGAAGCCGGCGCCGTCCACGGCCACGGTCTCGCCCGCCGCGAGCCCGCTCACGATCTCGACGAGGCCGCCCTTGCGATGGCCGGTCTCGACCGGGCGCTGCAGCGCCTTGCCGTCGGCGACCACGTAGACGACCTTGCCCGCCGGACGCAGCACGACGCTCTCCTCGGGGACCATCACGACCTCGGGCTTCACCGCGACGACCACCTGGCCGTTGACGGTGCCGCCGCCGAGGAACGCCTGATCCTCGGTCGTGAACCGCACGATCACGTCGAGCGCCCGGCTCGTTTCGGTGACCGTGGGCTTGATGTCGCTCACCTCGCCCTCGACGACCTTGCCCGGCACGAGGGGGGAGGCGAGCCGGACCTTCTGGCCGCGCTTCAACCGGGGCGCCGCGCTCTCGGGGAAGGGCAGGTGCGCGCGCAGCTCGGTCGTGCCCACGAGCTTGAAGAGCGGGTCGCCCACCTTGACGTAGTCGCCGACGGCGACGATCTGCGTCTCGACGCGCCCGTCGATCGGCGACACGACGCGCGCCTTGCCGAGCGAGCGCTTGCCGGCTTCGGCCTTGGCGCGCGCCGCGGCGAGGCTCTCGCGCAGGGCGTTGCGCTGCGCGATGGCGTCGTCGGCCGCGTTCTGGGAGATGAAGTTCTGCTTCACGAGTTCCCGCTGCCGCTCCACCACCCGTTCCTGGTTGGCGAGCAGCGCGGCCAGGCGCGCGACCTCCGCCTCGTCGGCGCGGGCCTGGATCTCGAAGTCCGCGGGGTCGATCTCGGCGAGGACGTCGCCTTTCCTCACGACCCGGCCGACCGCGCCGTTCACGCGCACGATGCGCCCCGGCACCTCGGCGGCGATCCGCGGATCCATCAGGTTCTCGAGCGAGCCCACCGAGTCCTCGGTGATCTCGAGCGGCCGTACCTGGGCCTTCGTCACCGTGACGAGCGTGGGCGGCGGGCCGCCCGGTTTCTTGGCGTCGGTCTTTTCGCCGCAGCCCGAGGCGAGCAGCGCCGCCGCGGCGAGCGCGGCCAATGCGTATCGCATGGTCCTCCTGTGCTTCGTCATGCGGCTCTGCGGCCGCTCGCCCCCCGGCGGCCGGCCGGGGGACCAGCGATCCGGTCGGCCCCGTCGCGGGTCCGGGAACGAGAGCTTACCCCGGCAGGCGGCGCTCGAGGGCATAGAGCATCGGCACCGTCTCGCGTTCGCGCGCGAGGTGCACGGTTTCCCCGTCCACCAGGACCTCGGCCGCGCGCGGGCGCGTGTTGTAGTTCGAGCTCATGCTCATCCCGTAGGCGCCGGCGGACAGGACCGCGAGCAGATCGCCCTCGGCGAGCGCGAGCTCGCGCGCGTGCCCGAGGAAGTCGCCGCTTTCGCACACCGGGCCGACGACCTCGTAGCGGCGCACCGGGCCGTCGCGCGGCGCGACCGGCACGATGTCGTGCCAGGCGTCGTAGAGCGCCGGGCGCATCAGGTCGTTCATCGCCGCGTCGACGATCGCGAAGTCGCGGTCGGCGCCGCGCTTCAGGTATTCGACGCGGGTGAGGAGGATGCCCGCGTTGCCCACGAGCCACCGGCCGGGCTCGAACATCAGCTTCACCGGCCGGTCGCCGACGCGGTCGAGGATGCCCGCGACGAACGCCGCGATCGGCGGCGGCGCCTCGTCCCGGTAGCGGATGCCGAAGCCGCCGCCGAAATCGAGGTGGGCGAGCGCGATGCCCTCGGCCACGAGCCGGTCGTGCAGCGCGAGGATCCGGTCCACGGCCTCCAGGTAGGGCGCGACCTCGGTGATCTGCGAGCCGATGTGGCAGTCGATGCCGACGAGCTCCAGATTCGGGCGGCGCGCCGCCTCGCGGTAGAGCCCGAGCGCCTCGCCGTGCGCGATGCCGAACTTGTTCTCCTTCAGGCCGGTGGAGATGTAGGGATGGGTCTTCGCATCGACGTCGGGGTTCACCCGCAGGGACACGGGCGCGCGCTTGCCCGCCGCGCCCGCGACGCGGTCGAGGCGCTCGAGCTCGGCCGCGGACTCGACGTTGAAGCAGCCGATGCCGGCCGCTAGCGCCGCGCGCATCTCCGCCTCGCTCTTGCCGACCCCCGAGAACACGATCCGCCGCGGGTCGGCGCCGGCGGCGAGTGCGCGTGCGAGCTCGCCCCCGGAGACGATGTCGAACCCCGCGCCCAGGCGCGCGAATACGTCCAGGACGGCGAGGTTGGAATTCGCCTTCATCGCGTAGCAGAGCAGGTGGTCGCGCCCGGCGAGCGCGGCGGTGAACTCGCGAAATCGCGACTCGAGCGCCGCGCGCGAGTACACGTAGCACGGCGTCCCGTGGCGCGCCGCGATCGCCTCGAGGGGCACCGACTCCACGTGGAGCCGGCCGCCGCGGCGCCAAAAGGGGCCGCGCGCCGCCGCTTCCTCCGGGAGGTTCACCCGCGAGCCTCGGCGAGCGCCGCGGGCCGTGTCCTGTCGACCGGCATGGTGCGCGCTAGCGGGAACGCGATTCGCGCTTCGGGTCTTCCCCGCCGGGGCCGGGAAGATAGAGCGGACCCTTGTTGCCGCAGGCCTGCAGCAGGAGGGCGAGGGCGACGAAAGCGAGGACGCTGCGCATGGGTCGAGGTCCGCAAGCGCCCGATGTTAGCGAGCGCGACGCGCGGGCGCTACTGCGGGATCGCCGGCTTCGCCTCGGCCTGGGCCGCGGCGGCAGGGGGCGCCTCCTGCGGCGGATGCTCGCGATAGAAGAACTCGGGCTGCTTGCCGTCGGGCGACGCGAGCCCGGTGTCCGGGTCGATTCGCACCGAGATCACCCCCTCCGGCACGGGCGCCTCCATCTGCGGCACGCCCTGCAGCACCTTGCCCATGTAGGCGATCCACATCGGGAGCGCCGCCGCGCCGCCGGTTTCGTTGGCGCCGAGGTTGCGCGGCTGGTCGAACCCGATCCAGGCGACGGCGACCAGCGTCGGCTGGTAGCCGGCGAACCACGCATCGACGTGCTCGTTGGTGGTGCCGGTCTTGCCGGCGATGTCCCGCCGGCCGAGGGCGTTCGCGCGCGCGGCGGTTCCGTAGCGCGTGACGTCCTGCATCATGCTGGTCATGAGGAACGCGTTGCGCGGATCGAGCACGCGCAGCGCGGGATCGCCAGCCTGCTTCGGATTGGCCTGCGCGAGCACCGTGCCCCGGTCGTCGACGATCCGCTCGATGATGTAGGGCTCGACGAGGTAGCCGCCGTTCGCGAACACCCCATAGGCGCGCGCCATCTGCAGCGGCGTCACGGATCCGGCGCCGAGGGCCATCGTGAGATAGGCGGGGTGCTTGTCCGCTTCGAACCCGAAGCGCGTCACGTACTCCTGTGCCGACCGCGGCCCGATCGACTGCAGGATCCGGATCGAGACCATGTTCTTCGACTTCGCGAGCGCCGTGCGCAGGCGCATCGGGCCCTCGTACTTCCCGTCGTAGTTCTTCGGCTCCCAGGTCTGGCTGCCGGTCTGCGCGGCGTCGACGACGATCGGCTCGTCGAGCAGGATCGTCGCCGGCGTAAAGCCGCGCTCGAGCGCCGCGGAATAGATGAACGGCTTGAAGGACGAGCCCGGCTGGCGCCAGGCCTGGGTCACGTGGTTGAACTTGTTGCGGCCGAAGTCGAAACCGCCGACGAGCGCCCGGATCGCGCCGTCGACGGGGCTCATCGCCACGAGCGCGGCCTCCGCCTCCGGCAGCTGTGCGATCGACAAGTTGCCCTTCTCGTCCCTCTGGACCCGCACGATCGCGCCGGGCCGGATCCTGCGGGCCGGCGCCGCCTTCTCCGAGAGGGCGGACTGCACGAACTTGAGCCCCCCTTCGCCAATCGTGAGCGTCTCGCCGCCCCGGCGGTAGGCGACGACCTGCTTCGGCGAGGCGGAGAGCACGATCGCCGGGACGAGGTCGTCGCTGTCGGCGAAATCGGCGAGGGCCTCCTCGAGCGCTTCCTCGGCGGGCTTGGCCGGCAGGTCCGCGAAGCCCTCCGGGCCGCGATACCCGTGGCGGCGGTCGTAGTCGAGCACGCCGCGGCGCAGCGCGGCGTAGGCGGCCTCCTGGTCGGCCTTCCGGACGGTGGTGTAGACGCGGAATCCGAGGCTGTACACGTCCGGGCCGTAGCGGTCGAACAGGGCCTGCCGCACCATCTCCGCGACGAACTCGCCGTGGACCGCGAAGTCGTCGATCTCGCGGCGCACGGCGAGCGGCGCCTTGAGCGCCTCGTCGTACTGGGCCTCGGTGATCATGTCGAGCTCGCGCATGCGGCGCAGCACGTACTGCTGGCGCTGCTTCGCGCGCCTGGGGCTCGCGACCGGGTTGTAGGCCGAGGGCGCCTTCGGCAGCCCGGCGAGCATGGCCGCCTCCGCGACGGTGAGCTGGGAGATCGGCTTGCCGAAGTAGATCTGGCTGGCGGCGGCGAAGCCGTAGGCCCGCTGGCCGAGGTAGATCTGGTTGACGTAGAGATCGAGGATCTGGTCCTTGGTGAGCTCGGACTCGATCTTGTACGCGAGCAGCGCCTCGTAGAGCTTGCGGGTGAGCGTCTTCTCCGACGAGAGGAAGAAGTTCCGCGCCACCTGCATGGTGATGGTGCTCGCGCCCTGGCGGCGGCCGCCCGACACGAGGTTCGAGTACGCGGCGCGCATGACGCCGATGAAGTCGACGCCCTGGTGCTGGTAGAAGCGCTCGTCCTCGGCCGCGAGGATCGCGTCCTTGAGCGGCTTCGGAACGTCCTGGATCGCGACGACCGACCGGCGCTCCTCCCCGAATTCGCCGATGAGGGCGCCGTCCGCCGTGTAGACGCGCAGCGGGATCCGCGGGCGGTAGTCGGTCACCGCCTCGATCGACGGCAGGTTCGGGTAGGCGAGCAGCAGCACGAACGCCGCCAGGGCGAGCCCGACGGTGGCCAGCCCCGCGACGAGCGCGACCGGAAAGGCGATCCAGCGGAAAAAAGTCAAAGGTCGGGCGATCGCGGCGTTTGCGCGGAGGGGAAGGCGGATTATAACTCAAGGGGTTAGCTGGACCCGGGAGTGTGACAAAATTTGCTTTACACCCCGGATGCTTGTTGCTAGCATCTCACGCAAAACCTCAAAATCGCTGCTAACCAGCGATCTGTAAAGGGGAATTTCGCTTGCGCGTCGACATCTTCAAGCCCAAGGCGCCGCCCCTTTTCGGCATGGACATCAGCTCTTCGGCCGTCAAGATGGTCGAGCTGGCCGATGCCGGGAAGGGCTCGATGCGCGTCGAGCGTTATGCGATCGAGCCGCTGCCGAAGGACGCGGTGGTCGACGGCAACATCGACAACCTCGACGCCGTGTCCGAGACCGTGCGCCGCGCGTGGAAGAAGCTCGCCACGCGCACCAAGAACGTGGCCCTCGCGCTCCCCACGGCGGCGGTGATCACCAAGAAGATCATCGTTCCGGCCGGCCTGCGCGAGGAAGAGCTCGAGGTGCAGGTCGAGGGCGAGGCCAACCAGTACATCCCGTTCGCGCTGGACGAGGTCAACCTCGACTTCCAGGTGGTCGGGCCCGCGCCCTCCGGCCCGGAAGAGGTCGAGGTGCTGATCGCCGCCTCGCGAAAGGAAAAGGTCGAGGACCGCGTCGCGGTCGCCGAGGCCGCCGGGCTGAAGGCCACCGTGATGGACGTCGAGTCCTACGCGATGCAGACGGCCTTCGAGCTGATGACCTCGCAGTTCCCGAACGACGGCCGCGACCAGAACATCGCGGTCGTGGACATCGGCGCGAGCATCATGAACATCACGGTGCTGCGCAACCAGCAGGCGGTCTACACCCGCGAGCAGGCGTTCGGGGGCAACCAGCTCAACCAGGACATCATGCGCCAATACGGGCTCTCGCCCGAGGAGGCCGAGAACGCCAAGAAGTCGGGCGGGCTGCCCGACAGCTACGAGGCCGAGGTGCTGCGGCCCTTCCTGGAGAACGCGGCGCTCGAGATCCAGCGCGCCTCGCAGTTCTTCTTCACCTCGACGCAGTACAACTCGCTCGAGCACATCGTCCTCACCGGGGGCTCCGCCACGCTGCCGGGGCTCGACGACATGGTGACGAGCCGCACGCGCGTGAACACCGTCGTCGCCAACCCGTTCGCGAGCATGTCGATCTCCCCGCGCATCCAGCTCAAGAAGCTGATCGCGGACGCCCCGGCGCTGATGATCGCCTGCGGGCTCGCCATGCGGAGGTTCGACGAATGATCCGCATCAACCTCCTGCCGCACCGCGAGGCGCGGCGCAAGGCGCAGCGGCGCCAGCTGGCGCTGCTCGGCGCGATGGTCGCCGGGCTCGCCATCGCCATCGCGGTCCTGGTGCACGGCGTGATCGCCGGCTACATCTCGGCGCAGGAGGAGCGCAACGAGTTCCTGAAGCGCGAGAACGCGAGGCTCGACAAGGAGATCGAGGAGATCAAGAAGCTGAAGGACGAGATCCAGGCGCTCCTCGCCCGCAAGCAGATCATCGAGACGCTCCAGGCCGACCGCTCGCAGACGGTGCTGCTCCTCGACCAGCTGGTGCGCCAGACCCCGGACGGGGTTTATCTCAAGTCGCTGAAGCAGGAGGGCCTCAAGGTCAACATCACCGGCTACGCGCAGTCGAACGCGCGCGTGGCGACGTTCATGCGCAACCTCGAGTCGGCGCCGAACTTCGAGTCGGCGCAGCTCGTGGAGACCAAGGCGGCCGAGGTGAACAAGCGGCGGCTGACGGAGTTCAACCTGAACTTCCGCGTCAAGCGCGCCGCGCCCGAGGACGGGCAGAAGCCGGGCGGCGCGAAGCCGGCCGCGGCCAAGCAGGGTTAAGGGGGCGCCATGGCGGGCTTTGCCGACCAGTTCAGGAACCTCAACACGCGCGACCCGGGCAGTTGGCCGGCGGCGCCGAAGCTCGTCCTGTTGCTCGCCGTGTTCGCGGCGATTCTCGTCGCCGCCTACTTCGCCGACTGGGCCGGCCAGCTCGAGGAGCTCGAGGCGGGCCGCGCGCGGGAGGTGAAGCTCAAGGAAGAGTACGTCGCCAAGAAGGCCCAGGCGGTCAACCTCGACCTCTACCGCCAGCAGGCGCGCGAGATCGAGAGCTCGTTCGGGGCGCTGCTCAAGCAGCTGCCGAACCGCTCGCAGATGGAGGCGCTGCTCGTGGACATCAACCAGTCCGGCCTGGGGCGCGGCCTGCAGTTCGAGCTCTTCAAGCCGGCGCAGAGCGAGACGGTGCGGGACTTCTACGCGGAGCTGCCCATCTCCCTCAAGGTGGTCGGCACCTACCACGACATGGGCGCGTTCGCGAGCGACATCGCGCAGCTCTCCCGGATCGTGACGCTGAACGACCTCGGCATCACGGTGAACAAGGACGGCAACCTGGCGCTCGACGCCACCGCGAAGACGTTCCGCTACCTCGACGACGAGGAGCTCGCGGCGCAGCGCAAGGCGGCCAAGGCAGCCAAGGCGGCCAAGAAATGAAGCGCGCTCTCCTCCTCGCCGGCGTCGCCGTCGCGCTCGCCGGCTGCGAAAGCGGTGAATTCAGCGACCTCAAGGCCGAGCTCGCCGCGATGACCAAGGACGTGCGCGGCAAGGTGGATCCGCTGCCGGTGGTGAAGCCCTACGAGCCGGTCCCCTACCAGGCGTTCGACCAGCCCGACCCGTTCGGGCCGGCGAAGATCCAGCTCGCGACGAAGAGCGGCACGCCCGCCGCCGCCTCTGCGCTCGCGCCGGACCTGAACCGGCCCAAGGAGCCGCTCGAGGCCTTCCCGCTCGAGTCGCTCAAGATGGTCGGGATCCTGCAGCAGAAGGGGCAGACCTACGGGCTCGTGAAGGCCGACGCGAGCATCTACCGGGTCCGCCCGGGCAACTACATGGGCCAGAACTTCGGCGTCATCACCAAGATCAACGAGACCGAGATCACCCTGCGCGAGCTGATCCAGGAGGCCGGTGGCGACTGGACCGAGCGCGCGAGCACCCTGCAGCTGCAGGAAGCGGAGGCCAAGAAATGACCACCCTCGTCAGAATCGTCTTCTCCGTTCTCGCGGCGGCGGCGCTCGCGGCTTCCGGGCCGGCGGCCGCGCAGCAGCCCGCTCCGCAGGCGGCGAACAGCATCGAGGCGTTCAACACGACGACCCAGGGCGGCGTGGTGTACGTGAGGATCACGATGAAGGAGCCGCTCGCCGCCGTGCCCGCGAGCTTCAGCATCTCCAACCCCGCGCGCATCGCGTTCGACTTCCCGAAGACGGCGAACGCGCTCGGCCGCGCGAGCCAGGACATCAACGAGGGCGAGCTGCGCTCGATGAGCGTCGTGCAGGTCGGCGACCGCACGCGCATGGTGCTCAACCTGCGGCAGATGGTGCCCTACCGCGCCGAGATCGAGGGCAAGAACCTCATCGTCGCGCTGTCGCCGGTGACGGCCGCGACCGCGCAGCGCATCCAGGGCGGCGCGACGCGCTTCGCCGAGGGGACGACCGACGTCCGGCACGCGCTGCGCGAGATCGACTTCCGGCGCGGCAAGGCCGGCGAGGGGCGCGTCGTCATCGAGCTCTCCGACACCTCGACCGGCATCGACATCCGCCAGCAGGGCCAGAACCTGATCGTCGATTTCATCCGCGCGCAGCTTCCCGACCACCTGCGCGCGCGCCTGGACGTGATCGACTTCGGCACGCCGGTGCAGAGCCTCAACGCCTTCCAGCAGGGCGACAACGTGCGGCTCGTGATCGAGCCGAAGGGGCAGTGGGAGTACAACGCCTACCAGACCGACACCCAGTTCGTGGTCGAGGTGAAGCCGGTCGTCTTCGACCCGAACAAGCTGGTGCAGGGCACGCGCGGCGGCTACCAGGGCGAGAAGCTCTCGCTCAACTTCCAGAACATCGACGTGCGGAGCGTGTTGAACGTCATCGCCGACTTCACCGACCTCAACATCATCACCAGCGACTCGGTGCAGGGGAACCTCACGCTGCGGCTCAAGGACGTGCCCTGGGACCAGGCCCTGGACATCATCCTGCAGACGCGCGGCCTCGACATGCGCAAGAACGGCAACGTGCTGTGGATCGCGCCGCGCGACGAGCTCGCCACCAAGGAGAAGCTCGAGCTCGAGGCGAAGCAGCAGATCGCCGACCTCGAGCCGCTGCGCACCGAGACCTTCCAGCTCAACTACACGAAGGCCGAGGCGTTCTCGAAGATCCTCACCGACGACAAGCAGCGGATCCTCTCCAAGCGCGGCAGCGCGGTGTGGGACCCGCGCACCAACCAGCTCTTCATCCAGGACATCCCGTCGCGGCTCGAGGACGTCCGCCGCATCATCGCCAAGACCGACGTCCCGGTTCGCCAGGTGATGATCGACGCGCGCATCGTCGAGGCGACCGACCGGTTCAGCCGCACGCTCGGCTTCCGCCTCGGCTACAACGACACCACCGGCCAGGGCTCGCGCCTCCTCGGCGGCCCGAACCGGCAGCTGATGGGCGGCGGCCTCGCGGCGACCGGCACCTCGACCGGGCAGATCAGCGCCACGCAGCCGGACTTCTTCCGCGACAGCCTGAGCGTCAACCTGCCGGCGTCCGCCACGGAAACGAACGCCGATCGCGGCAAGTTCTCGCTCATCCTCTTCAACAGCGCGGCGACCAAGTTCCTGAACCTCGAGATCACCGCGCTCGAGTCCGACGGCAAGGGCAAGGTCATCTCGAGCCCGCGCGTCGTGACCGCCGACCAGGTCGAGGCGATCATCGAGCAGGGCACCGAGCTTCCCTACCAGCAGGCCACCTCGAGCGGCGCGACCTCGATCACGTTCAAGAAGGCGAACCTCGCGCTCAAGGTGAAGCCGCAGATCACGCCCGACGGCAACGTGCTCATGGATGTCGACATCAACAAGGACTCGGTCGGCATCCAGACCGCCGCGGGCTTCGCGATCGACACCAAGCACGTGCGCACCGCGGTGCTGGTCGAGAACGGCGGCACGGTGGTGATCGGCGGCATCTACACGCAGGAGGAGCGCTCGACCATCAACAAGGTGCCGCTGCTCGGCGACCTCCCCGGCGTCGGCTTCATGTTCCGCAACCGGCAGAACACGGACAACAAGACCGAGCTGCTGTTCTTCCTCACGCCGCGGATCATCGACGACCGGGTCTCGCTGCGCTGAAACCGCGCCCCGAGGCTCTCCTTTCCCCAGGAGCCGGGCCACGCGCCCGGCTCCTTGCTTTCCGGGCGCCGCCGCGCGCGGGCGGAACGGGGGCGGCGAGTTGCTAGAATCGGCCGATGCGCACGAGCCGCAATGTCTTCCTCGTCGGGCTGATGGGCGCCGGTAAGACCACCGTCGGGCGGCTCCTCGCGCGGCGGCTCGGCAAGCGCTTCCTCGACACCGACCACGAGATCGAGGCGCGCACCGGCGTGAAGATCCCGGTCATCTTCGAGATCGAAGGCGAGGCCGGCTTCCGCGCCCGCGAAGCGCAGGTGCTCGACGAGCTGACGGCGCTCGACGACGTCGTGCTCGCCACCGGCGGAGGCGTCGTCCTCGATCCGCGGAATCGCGAACGGCTCGCCGCGCGGGGCTTCGTCGTCTATCTCGCGGCCGACCCGCGGCAGCTCTGGCAGCGCACGCGGCACGACAAGGGCCGGCCGCTCCTGCAGACGGCCGATCCGCTGGCGAAGCTCGAGGCGTTGCACGCGGCCCGGGATCCCCTTTACCGCGAGGTCGCCGACCTGGTGATCGAGACCGGCCGCCAGAGCGCGGGCATGCTGGTGGGGCAGCTGCTCGCGCGGCTGCCCGACGAATGCAAACTGTCCGCGTAGCGCTCGCCGAGCGCAGCTACCCGATCCACATCGGCACCGGTCTCATCGGCCGGGCCGACCTCGTGCTGCCGCACCTCGCGGCGCGGCGCGTGGCGATCGTGTCGAACACGACCGTGGCGCCGCTCTACCTCGAGCGCCTCGCCAGGCCGCTCGAGACGGCCGGCGTGCGGGCGACGCGCATCGTCGTGCCCGACGGCGAGGCGCACAAGGACTGGGCCACGCTCAACCGGGTCTTCGACGGTCTCTTGGGCGAGCGCTGCGACCGTCAGACGACCGTGATCGCGCTGGGCGGCGGGGTTGTCGGCGACCTCGCCGGCTTCGCCGCGGCGACGTTCATGCGCGGGGTGCCCTTCATCCAGGTGCCGACGACGCTGCTCGCGCAGGTCGACTCGTCGGTGGGGGGCAAGACGGGCATCAACCACCCCCTCGGCAAGAACATGATCGGGGCTTTCCATCAGCCACAGTTAGTGCTCGCCGACGTGGGTGCGCTCGACACGCTTCCGGGCCGCGAGGTCGCCGCCGGCCTCGCCGAGATCATCAAGCACGGGCTCATCCGGGACGCCGCCTTCTTCGAGTGGCTCGAGGCGCACGTGGATCGGCTCGTCGCCCGCGAATCCGAGGCGCTCACGCACGCGGTCCGGCGGTCGGTGGAGATCAAGGCGGAGATCGTCGCGCGCGACGAGCGGGAGACCGGCGACCGGGCGCTCCTCAACCTCGGGCACACGTTCGGCCACGCGATCGAAGCCGGGCTGGGTTTCGGAACCTGGCTGCACGGCGAGGCAGTCGGCGCCGGGATGGTGATGGCCGCCGAGCTCTCGCGGCGCCTGGGGGACCTCACCGCCGCCGATGTCGAGCGCGTGCGCCGGCTCGTCGCACGCGCCGGCCTCCCGGTGGCCGGGCCGCCCCTCGGCGTCGAGCGCTACCTCGACCTCATGAGCTTCGACAAGAAAGTGCAGGGGGGGAGGCTGCGCCTCGTGCTCCTGAGACGGATCGGGAGCGCTTACATCCGCTCCGACACGCCCGCGGAAAGGCTCTCCGAAACGCTCGCGGCCTGCGCCGCGCCGGCCTGAGCGCGCTCCCGCGCTGCGCTGCGGTAACCGCTTGAGGCGCCAAGGAATGGCGCGTATATTTGACGGTTCCGCGTGAAGAAACGGCACGGCGGCGGTCGCCGCGCCCGCTTCGCGTGCGCACGTGCTTCGAGGTGTTCCCGTGAACGAGCCCGCTATCCCGCAGGCGCAAGGCCTCTACGACCCCTGCCACGAGCGCGACGCCTGCGGCGTCGGCTTCGTCGCGAACATCAAGGGCAAGAAGAGCCACGCGATCGTCGAACAGGGCCTACAGATCCTGAAGAACCTCACCCACCGGGGTGCGGTCGGCTTCGACCCGAAGCTCGGCGACGGGGCCGGGATCCTGATCCAGATGCCCGACGCGTTCTTCCGGGAGGAGATGGCGAAGCAGGGCGTGACGCTGCCGCCGCCGGGGCAGTACGGGGTGGGGATGGTGTTCCTGCCGCAGGAGCCGGCGAGCCGCTTCGCCTGCGAGTACGAGATCGAGCGCGCGATCAAGGACGAGGGCCAGGTCCTGCTCGGGTGGCGCGACGTCCCGGTGGACAACGCCGACCTCGCCGACACCGCGCGCAGGCTCGAGCCCGTCATCCGGCAGGTGTTCATCGGCCGCGGCGCGGGCGTCACCGTCACCGATGCCCTCGAGCGCAAGCTCTACATCATCCGCAAGAGTTCCGGCCACGCGATCCAGGCGCTGCAGCTCGCGCACGGCAAGGAATTCTACGTGCCGTCGATGTCGGCGCGCACGATCGTCTACAAGGGCATGGTGCTCGCCGGGCAGGTCGGGACCTATTACAAGGACCTGCAGGATCCGCGCGTGGTGTCCGCGCTCGCCCTGGTGCACCAGCGCTTCTCGACCAACACCTTCCCCACCTGGGAACTCGCGCACCCGTTCCGCATGATCGCGCACAACGGCGAGATCAATACGCTGCGCGGCAACGTGAACTGGCTGCGCGCGCGGCAGGGCGCGATCTCGAGCCCGATCCTCGGCAGGGACCTCGACAAGATCTGGCCGCTCATCTACCCGGGCCAGTCGGACTCGGCCTCGTTCGACAACGCGCTCGAGATGCTCGTCATGGCGGGCTACTCCCTGCCGCACGCGATCATGATGATGATCCCGGAGGCGTGGGAGGCGCACTCGCTCATGGACCCGAGCCGCCGCGCGTTCTACGAATACCACGCCGCCATGATGGAGCCGTGGGACGGGCCCGCGGCCATCGCCTTCACCGACGGGCGCTCGATCGGCGCCACCCTCGACCGCAACGGCCTGCGCCCGGCGCGCTACGTCGTCACCGAGGACGACCTCGTGATCATGGGGTCGGAGTGCGGCGTCCTGCCCGCGCCCGAGGAGAAGATCGTCAAGAAGTGGCGCCTGCAGCCGGGCAAGATGTTCCTCGTCGACCTCGAGCAGGGGCGCATCATCGACGACAAGGAGCTCAAGGACTCGCTCGCCGCCGCGCGCCCGTACAAGGAGTGGATCGAGCGGATCACGGTGAAGCTCGACGACCTGCCCGAGCCCGCCGAGAAGGCGGCCGCGCCCCGGGAGACGCTGCTCGACCGGCAGCAGGCGTTCGGCTTCACGCAGGAGGACCTGAAGTTCATCCTGCTGCCGATGGCCGCGGCGGGCGAGGAGCCCACCGGCTCGATGGGCAACGACGCGCCGCTCGCGGTGCTCTCGGCCAAGAACAAGAACCTGTACCAGTACTTCAAGCAGCTCTTCGCCCAGGTCACCAACCCGCCGATCGACCCGATCCGCGAGGAGCTGGTGACGAGCCTCGTTTCGTTCGTCGGACCGAAGCCGAATCTCCTCGGCATCGACGAGATGAACCCGCCGCTGCGCCTCGAGGTGAGCCAGCCCGTGCTCGACGCCGCCGCGATGGAGACGATCCGGCACATCGAGCGCGTCACCGACGGCAAGTTCAGGAGCTGCGAGCTCGACATCACCTACCCGGTCGCGTGGGGCAACGAGGCGATCGAGGCGCGCCTGGCGAGCCTCGCCGCGCAGGCCGAGGACGCGGTGCGCTCGGGCTACTCCGTGCTGATCCTCTCCGACCGGCGCACCGACCGCGAGCGCGTCGCCATCCCGGCGCTGCTCGCGCTGTCGGCGATCCACCAGCACCTCACCAACAAGGGCCTGCGCACCCAGACGGGGCTCGTCGTCGAGACCGGCTCGGCGCGCGAAGTGCACCACTTCGCGCTGCTCGGCTCCTACGGCGCCGAGGCGGTGCACCCGTACCTCGTCTTCGAGACCTACGCCGAGCTCGCGGCCGCGGGCAGGCTCGCCGACGGCGTCGACGCGAAGAAGGCCGGCAAGAACTTCGTCAAGGCGATCGGCAAGGGCCTGCGCAAGGTGATGTCCAAGATGGGCATCTCCACCTACATGTCCTACACCGGCGCGCAGATCTTCGAGGCCGTGGGGCTCTCCCGCGCGCTCGTCGACAAGTACTTCACCGGCACCACGTCCACGGTCGAGGGCCTGAGCGTGTTCGACGTGGCCGAGGAGGCGATCCGCGTGCACCGCGCGGCGTTCGGCAACGACCCGGTGCTCGCGCACGCGCTCGACCCGGGCGGCGAGTACGCCTTCCGCGTGCGTGGCGAGGAGCACATGTGGACGCCGGACGCGATCGCGAAGCTCCAGCACGCGGCGCGCGCCAACTCGTACGCGACCTACGAGGAGTACGCGCGCATCATCAACGACCAGTCGAAACGGCTGATGACGCTGCGCGGCCTGTTCGAGTTCCGCTTCGACAAGTGCACCCCGGTGCCGCTCGAGGAGGTCGAGCCCGCGGCCGAGATCGTGAAGCGCTTCGCCACCGGCGCCATGTCGCTCGGCTCGATCTCGACGGAAGCGCACACGACGCTCGCCATCGCGATGAACCGCATCGGCGGCAAGTCGAACACCGGCGAGGGCGGCGAGGACCGCCGCCGCTACGCGCCGATCCAGCCGGGCGAGACGCTGCGCTCGCGGCTCGGCGCCGACCGCGTCGAGCGCGACATCGAGCTCGCGCCCGGCGACTCGCTCAAGTCGAAGATCAAGCAGGTCGCCTCGGGGCGGTTCGGCGTCACCGCCGAGTACCTGGCGAGCGCCGAGCAGCTGCAGATCAAGATCGCGCAGGGCGCGAAGCCCGGCGAGGGCGGCCAGCTCCCCGGCAAGAAGGTCTCCGAGTACATCGCGGAGCTGCGCTACTCCACGCCGGGCGTGGAGCTGATCAGCCCGCCGCCGCACCACGACATCTACTCGATCGAGGACCTCGCGCAGCTCATCCACGACCTCAAGAACGCGAACCCGGCGGCCTCCATCAGCGTCAAGCTCGTGTCCGAGGCGGGCGTGGGCACCATCGCCGCGGGCGTGGCGAAGGCGAAGGCCGACCACGTGACCATCGCCGGCCACGACGGCGGCACCGGCGCGAGCCCGTGGTCGTCGATCAAGCACGCCGGCACGCCCTGGGAGCTCGGCCTCGCGGAGACGCAGCAGACGCTGGTGCTGAACCGGCTGCGCGGGCGCATCGCGGTGCAGGTGGACGGCCAGATGAAGACCGGCCGCGACGTCGTGATCGGCGCGATGCTCGGCGCCGACGAGTTCGGCTTCGCGACGGCGCCGCTCGTCGTCGAGGGCTGCATCATGATGCGCAAGTGCCACCTCAACACCTGCCCGGTGGGCGTGGCGACGCAGGACCCGGTGCTGCGCCGCAAGTTCCAGGGCCGGCCCGAGCACGTCATCAACTACTTCTTCTTCGTCGCCGAGGAGGCGCGGCGCCTCATGGCGCAGCTCGGCGTGCGGCGCCTCGACGAGCTCATCGGCCGCACCGACCTCCTCGACCGGCGCAAGGCCATCGACCACTGGAAGGCGAAAGGGCTCGACTTCTCGCGCGTCTTCCAGATGCCGGCGATGCCCGAGGCCGTCGCGCGGCGCCATGTCGAGAGCCAGGACCACGGCCTGGAGAAGGCCCTCGACAACCGGCTGATCGAGCTGGCGCAGCCGGCCCTCGAGCGGCGCGAGAAGGTCACGATCGAGACGCCGATCCGCAACATCAACCGCACCGTCGGCACGATGCTCTCGTACGAGGTGGCGAGGCGCTACGGCCACGACGGCCTGCCGGATGGCACGATCCACGTGCGGCTCGCCGGCTCGGCCGGCCAGAGCTTCGGCGCCTTCCTCGCGCGCGGCATCACGCTCGACCTCATCGGCGACACCAACGACTACTGCGGCAAGGGCCTGTCGGGCGGCCGCGTGATCGTGCAGCCTTCGCCCAAGTTCCGCGGCGACGCGCGCGAGAACATCATCACCGGCAACGTCGTCCTGTACGGGGCGATCGCGGGCGAGGCCTATTTCCGCGGCGTCGCGGGCGAGCGCTTCTGCGTGCGCAACTCGGGCGCGCACGCCGTCGTGGAGGGCACCGGCGACCATGGCTGCGAGTACATGACCGGCGGCACGGTCGTCGTGCTCGGCACGACCGGGCGGAACTTCGCCGCCGGCATGTCCGGCGGGGTCGCCTACGTGCTCGACGAGGACGGGACGTTCCACACGCGCGCGAACACCGCGATGGTCGCCCTCGAGCCGGTGCTCGCCGAGAGCGAGCAGGAAGGGCGGCTCGCGCGCGACGTGTGGCACCTCGGGCTCGCCGACGAGGCGATCCTGCGCCGCATGGTGGAGAACCACCTGCGCCACACCGGGAGCCTGGCCGCGCGCAGGGTGCTGGACGACTGGACGCGTTACCGCGCGAAGTTCGTGAAGGTGTTCCCGCACGAATACAAGCGCGCGCTCGGCGAGCTGGCGGCGAAGGGCAGGAAGCTCGCCGCCTGAGCGGCGAACTCAACGCAGAGGACGCAGAGGACGCAGAGGGCGCCGAGGCACGCCGGGCAAGGAGCGGTTCCCGTCACGGCCGGCGGCATGGCCGAGACCGTGGTCACGGGGCCGCGCGACTGCAGGGCGCCGCCCCTGCGCCCACGGCGTCCGCTGCGGTTGCGACCAATCGGTTTCTTGGATTGAGCGAATGGGCAAGATCACCGGGTTCATGGAATACCAGCGGCTCCAGGAAGCGGCGGAGCCGCCTTCCGAGCGCGTGAAACACTACCGCGAGTTCGTCCTGCACCTCACCGACGAGGAAGCGGGCATCCAGGGCGCGCGCTGCATGGACTGCGGCATCCCGTTCTGTATGAACGGCTGCCCCGTGAACAACATCATCCCCGACTTCAACGACCTCGTTTACCGGCAGGACTGGCGCACCGCGCTCGACACGCTGCACTCGACCAACAATTTCCCGGAGTTCACCGGGCGCGTCTGCCCGGCGCCGTGCGAGGCGGCGTGCACGCTCAACATCAACAACGACCCGGTCGGGATCAAGTCGATCGAGCACGCGATCATCGACAAGGGCTGGGAGGAGGGCTGGGTCGCGCCCCTGCCGCCGGCGCGCAAGACCGGCAAGCGCGTCGCGGTCGTCGGCTCGGGCCCGGCGGGGCTCGCGTGCGCGCAGCAGCTCGCGCGCGCCGGGCACGACGTCACCGTGTACGAGAAGAACGACCGCATCGGGGGGCTGCTGCGCTACGGCATCCCGGACTTCAAGATGGAGAAGCACCACATCGACCGGCGCATCGAGCAGATGCGCGCCGAGGGCGTGGTCTTCCGCCCGGGCGTCCGCGTGGGCAGGCGGCCGCTCGGCGCCGGCATCAACGACCTCGCCAGGGAAGCGGTCGAGCCGGGCGAGCTCCTCGCGGAGTTCGACGCCGTCGTCCTCGCCGGGGGCGCCGAAGTCCCGCGCGACCTGCCCGTGCCGGGCCGCGAGCTCGCCGGCGTGCACTTCGCGATGGAGTTCCTGCCGCAGCAGAACCGGGTCGTCGCGGGCGACCGCGTCCCGGGGCAGATCACGGCGACGGGCAAGCACGTGGTCGTGATCGGCGGCGGCGACACGGGGTCGGACTGCGTCGGCACGTCGAACCGCCACGGCGCGCGGTCGGTGACCCAGTTCGAGCTGCTCCCGCAGCCGCCGGAGCACGAGAACAAGCTGCTCACCTGGCCCTACTGGCCGATCAAGCTGCGCACCAGTTCCAGCCACGAAGAAGGTTGCGCGCGCGAATTTGCGATCGCCACCAAAGAGTTCATCGCCGGCAGCGGCAAGGACAAGGGCCGCGTCAAGCAACTGAAAACCGTGCGCTTGGAATGGAAGGATGGCAAGCCGGTCGAAGTGCCGGGCAGCGAGCAGATCATCGACGCCGACTTGGTCCTGCTGGCGATGGGCTTCGTCTCTCCGGCGGGCGGCGTGCTCGACGCGTTCGGCGTCGCAAAGGACGCGCGCGGCAACGCGAACGCGACCACCGACGGCCCCGGCTGCTACGCGACGAACGTGGCGAAGGTCTTCGCGGCGGGCGACATGCGCCGCGGCCAGTCGCTCGTCGTGTGGGCGATCCGCGAGGGCCGGCAGTGCGCCCGCGCGGTGGACGAGTTCCTGATGGGAAGCTCCGAGCTTCCGCGCTGACGGCAGTCGGACGGAACGACGCGAGGGGCGCTGCGGCGCCCCTCGTGTTTTTCACCTCCGCCCGGGCGAGGCCGGAGCGTCGCAGTCGCGACTACTGCTGCAAAGGCGTGGGGCGAGGCCGAGGCGGAGCCATCGGCGCCGGCGGATCGGGACGTGGCGGCGGCGGCATCGGAACGTAGGCGCCGCCGATGCCCCCGGGGCCCGGCCCGACCGTGTACCCGGGCGGGACGACGCTGGGAAAGCCGGGGCGGTTCGCGATCGGCGGCCGGACCACCGGCGGCATCGGGTAGACCCCGCCATAGGCGGGTTCGTAGTAGGGCGTGCCCTCGCAGTCGGTGCCGCGGTTCGCGCGGCACTGTTCGCGCCAGCGGCGCTCCGCCTCGGCCTGCGCCGCGGCGGAGTAAGACGGCTGGGCACCGGCCGCCGCGCGCTCGCGATCCCGCTCGCGCTCGAGCTGCTCGACGCGGTTCCGCAGTTCCTGCTCGCGGCGGTCGCGCACCGCGTCCTGGTCGACCGGCGACGGCACGGTGGTGACCTTCTGCTCGATCGACTGCACCGGACCGCGCGCCGCGCCCTGCGGCGGCGGCGAGTTCGAGTAGTGGACGCGCCCGGTCTCGTCCACCCATTTATAGACTTGCTGCGCGGCGGCAGGCGCCGCGAGCGCGAGGCCGAGCGCCGCGAGGAGCATCGCGGCACGTGCCGGGTTCGAAAGGGGAGGCAAGCGCATGAACCCTCCTCGGCCGTCGTCGGGCGCCGCCGGGGACGGGCGCCCGCGCCTTCAACGGCCACAGGGCCATTCTAGATGACGCCCGGCCGGCGGCTCCTCAGAGCACCCGCTTGCGGATGGCGGTGACTGCGACTTCTGCCGCAAGGACGACGATGAAGATCGCCGCGAGCACCGTGGCCACCCGGTTCCACTGGAAGAGGTTGAGCGCCGTGTCGAGCGCCATGCCGATGCCACCGGCGCCCACCAGGCCGAGCACCGCCGACTCCCGCACGTTGATGTCCCACCGGAAGAGGGCCACCGACCAGAACGCCGGCTGCACCTGCGGCCAGTAGCCCTTGGCGAGCACGGCGAACCAGGGCGCGCCGACCGCGCGCAGTGCCTCGATCGTGCCCGGGTCGGCCTCCTCGAGCGCCTCGCCGAGGAGCTTGCCGACGAAACCGATGGAGCGGAAGGCGATCGCGAGCGTGCCCGCGAGCGGCCCCGGCCCGAACACCGCCACGAAAAGGAGCGCCCACACGAGCGAGTTCACCGAGCGGCTCGACACGAGGACGAACCGCGCTGCGAGGTTCACCGCCGTCACGGGCACGACGTTGCGCGCCGCGAGCACGCCCACGGGCGCCGCCATCGCCAGCGCGAGCAGCGTGCCGAGCGTGGCGATGTGCAGCGTGTCGACGAGCGCGTCGTGCACGCCCGCCGGGTAGTGCGCCACGTCCACCGGCCACATGCGCGCGAGGAGGTCGCGCACCTGCTCGGGGGCGTCGTAGAGGAATTCCGGGATCACCTCGACGTGCCGGATCGAGGCGACCACCGCCGCGACCATGGCGAGATAGACGGCGAAGCGCGCGAGGCGCTGGGCCGGCGTGAACCGCCGCCAGGTGCGCGCCGCCGCCGCGGCCTCGCCCGCGCTCATTCCTCGTCCACGCGGCCGCGCTGCACGAACACGCGGCGCACCCAGTTCGCGGCGAGCTCCCCGGCCATGATCATGGCGATGATCGACACGAGGATGGCGCACACGAAGTCGTAGTCGAAGCGCTGGAACGCGGCGAAGAGCGTGCCGCCGATGCCGCCCGCGCCGACGATGCCGACCATCGTCGAGTTGCGCAGGTTGGAGTCGAGCTGGTAGGTGGCGAAGCCGACGAAGCGGCCGAACACCTGCGGCAGCACCCCGTAGGCGACGACGCTCGCGAACGGCGCGCCAGTGGCGCGCACGGCTTCGACCTGCTTGAGCGAGATCTCCTCGATCGCCTCGGCGAACAGCTTGCCGACGAACCCGACGGAGGCGACCACGAGCGCGAGGATGCCGGCGAGCGCGCCGAAGCCGACCGCCTTCACGAACAGGATCGCGACGATCACGGGGTGGAACGACCGCGACAGGGCGATCACCAGCCGCGCCGGCCAGGTCGCCCATGCCGGCATGAGGTTGCGCGCGGCGAAGAGCCCGATCGGCAGCGACAGCGCCACGCCGACAGCGGAGGCGAGGATCGCCATCTCGAGGCTCTCGACGAGCCCCTTCAGCATGAGCTCCCAGCGCGCGAAGTCGGGCGGGAACATGCGGTCGAGGAAGCGCGCACCCTGCCCGAGCCCGGTGGTGAACCGCGCCCACGTGAAGTCGAGCCGCGAGGCGGCATAGGCGACATAGGCCGCCACCGCGAGCCATGCGGCGCGATGCCACCAGTTCGTCGGGAAGGCCGTCCGCGCGGACGTGCTCACGCGAGCCACCCCCGCCCGCCGTAGATGCGCGCGAGCGTCTCGTCGTCGAGCGCCTCGGGCGGCCCGTCGAAGACGATCCGTCCGCCCGCCATGCCGACGATGCGGTCGGAGAAGCGCTTGGCGAGCTCGACGTCGTGCATGTTGACGAGCACCGGGATGCCGCGCCCGCGGGCGAGCTCGCGGATGAGGCTCATGATCTCGACCGAGGTGCGCGGATCGAGCGAGGAGGTCGGCTCGTCGGCGAGCAGCAGGCTCGGCTGCTGCATGAGCGCGCGCGCGATCCCCACCCGCTGCCGCTGACCGCCCGAGAGGCTGTCGGCGCGCTGGTGGGCGAACTCGCCCAGGCCGACCTGATCGAGGAGCGCGAAGGCGTTCTCCACGTCCGCTTCCGGGTAGCGGCGCAGCCAGGCCTGCCACGGAGACACGTAGCCGAGGCGCCCGGAGAGCACGTTCTCCATCACCGACAGGCGCTCGACGAGGTTGTATTCCTGGAACACCATCCCGATGCGCCGCCGCGCGCGGCGCAGGGCCTCGCCCGAGAGCCGGGCGAGGTCGGCGCCCTCGAAGAGGATCTCCCCGGCGGTCGGCGCGACCAGCCGGTTGATGCAGCGCACGAGCGTGGACTTGCCCGTGCCCGAGGCGCCGATGATCCCGACCAGGCCGCGCGGCGCGACGTCGAGATCGATCCCCGCGAGGACCGGCTTGCCGGGGACGTATTCCTTGACGAGGCGGCGGATCGAAAGCGCGGCGCCGTCGGCGCTCGGCGCGGCCGCGCTCACTGCTTCTTCTCGGCGGCCTTCTTCGCGGCGGCCTCGGCCTCGCGCTTCTGCAGGTTCTCGAACGCCGCCTTGTTGAACTTCTCGCCGCTCGCGTCGGCCACCTGGCGCACGATCGCCCAGTGCTCCTTGTACGTGATCGGGAAGAAGCGGTCCGCGCCGTCGAAGGCCTTCTGCATCTCCGGCGTGAAGCGGTAGTCGTAGAAGCACTTGAGCAGCGTCTCGCGCAGCTTCGGATCGAGGTCGTGCGCGTAGGCGAACGAGGAGGTCGGGAATGTCTGGCTGCGGTAGATGATGCGGAAGTCCTCGGCCTTGACCTGGCCGCGGTCCACCATGCGCTTGAACACGTCCGAGGCGACCGGGCCGCCGTCGTAGTCGCCCGAGAGCACGCCCATCACCGTCTGGTCGTGCTTGCCCGAGTAGAGGACCTTGTAGTCCTGGTCGGGCACCAGCCCTTCCTTCGGGAACAGCGCGCGCGGCGCGAGGTTGCCCGAGTTCGACGAGGGCTGCACGTGCGCCACCTTCTTGCCCTTGAGGTCGGCGAGCTTCTGGTAGGGGCTGTCCTTGCGCACGAGGAAGATGAGCTGGTAGCCCTGCAGCTCCTTCTCGTTGCCCTTCACCGCGAAGGGCACCGCGCCGGCGAGGTTCACCGCGTAGTTCGTGGGCCCGGTCGAGAAGCCGCCGACGTGCAGCCGCCCCGAGCGCATCGCCTCGATCTCCGCCGCGTTCGACTGCACCTGGTAGAAGACGACGCGCTTGCCGGTGCACTTCGCGAGGTGCTCGGTGAAGGGGCGGAAGATGTTCTCGTACACCGCGGGGTCCTCGACCGGCGTGTAGGTGAAGACGAGGGTCGAGGGGTTGCGGAACTTCGCCGGATCCTTGGGCGGATCGGCCACCAGGTCGGCGTTCTCGTCGCAGTAAAGGGCGTCGAGCTCGCCACGGTTCTTGCAGCTGTCCTGGGCATGGACCGCGAGCGGGATGGCGGCGAACAGCGCGAACGCGATCGTGACGAAGCGGGTCATCGGAATCCTCCTCGGAGACGGTCGGCGCGCAGTCTAGCAGGATGCCCCCACCGGGAGGAGACGGAGGCAGTGCGCCCTCGGGCGGGGGCGGCACGCGTGCTACCATCGCAGCCTTTCCGCACCGCATCATCCCGTGAACGTCGTCATCCTCGCCGCCGGGAAGGGCAAGCGGATGCACTCCGACCTGCCCAAGGTCCTGCACCCGCTCGCCGGGCGGCCGCTCCTCGCGCACGTCCTCGCAACCGCCCGTGCGCTCTCTCCGGAGCGGGTGGTCGTGGTCTACGGTCACGGCGGCGAGGCGGTGCGCGAAGCGATCGGCGGCGATGGCGCCGCCTGGGTGCGCCAGGAGCCGCAGCTCGGCACCGGCCACGCGCTCGCCCAGGCGCTGCCGCACCTCGACGCCACCGTGCCGACCCTGGTGCTCTACGGCGACGTGCCGCTGACGCGCGCCGAGACGCTGCGCAGGCTCGCGGCCGCGGCGGCGGGCGGCGTGGCGGTGCTCACCGTCGAGCTCGCCGATCCGACCGGATACGGGCGCATCGTGCGCGAGGGGGGCGAGCCGAAGCGCATCGTCGAGGAGAAGGACGCGAGCCCCGCCGAGCGCGCGATCCGCGAGGTGAACACCGGCATCATGGTGCTGCCGACGGCGCGGCTCGCGGGCTGGCTCGGTCGGCTCTCGAACGAGAACGCGCAGGGCGAGTACTACCTCACCGACGTCGTCGCGATGGCGGTGGCCGAAGGCGTACCCGTGCGCGCGGCGCAACCGGCGGCGGCGTGGGAGACGCTCGGCGTCAATTCCAAGGCCCAGCTCGCGGAGCTCGAGCGCGTCCACCAGCGCAGCCTCGCCGACGAGCTCCTCGAGCGCGGCGTGACGCTCGCCGACCCGGCGCGCCTCGACATCCGGGGAACGCTCGCCGCGGGGCGCGACGTCGCGATCGACGTGAGCTGCGTCTTCGAGGGCGCGGTGGAGCTCGGCGATCGCGTCAGCGTCGGCGCACACTCGGTGTTGCGCAACGTGCGCATCGCCGCGGGCACGCGCATCGAGCCCTTCTGCCACATCGAGGACGCCGACATCGGCCCGGCCTGCCACATCGGCCCGTACGCGCGCATCCGCCCCGGCACGAGGCTCGGCGAGGACGTCCACATCGGCAACTTCGTCGAGGTGAAGGCGAGCACGTTCGGCGCGCGCTCCAAGGCGAACCACCTCGCCTACGTCGGCGACACCGCGGTGGGGCGCGACGTGAACGTCGGCGCCGGCACCATCACCTGCAACTACGACGGCGCGGCGAAGCACCGCACGGTGATCGAGGACGAGGTGTTCATCGGCTCGGACACGCAGCTCGTGGCGCCGGTGACCGTGGGCCGCGGCGCGACCATCGCCGCGGGCACGACGGTGTGGAAGGACGTGCCCCCGGGCACGCTCGCCCTGAACGAAAAGACGCAGGTCGAGAAGGCCGACTACGTCCGTCCCAGGAAGCCCGTCAAGCGCTAGCTTCCCGTCTCCGATCCCCGATCCCCGATCCCCGATCCCTGACCCCTGATCCCTGATGTGCGGCATCGTCGGAGCCATCGCCGAGCGGAACGTCGTCCCGACGCTCCTCGACGGCCTCAAGCGACTCGAATACCGCGGCTATGACTCCGCGGGCGTGGCGGTCGTGGACCGCGAGATCCGGCGCGTGCGCCGCGTGGGGCGCGTCGCCGAGATGGAGGCCGCGGCCGCAGCGGAGGGCCTCGCGGGGCGCCTCGGCATCGGCCACACGCGCTGGGCGACGC
>JAOAEA010000181.1 GCA_026417035.1 Burkholderiales bacterium | reverse complement strand
CGCCGAACTGATAGCCTAGGCGCGCGCCCAGATTACGGCTGAAGGTGTCCTCGGCCACCACGATCCTCGCCTCGATCATGACCTGGCGGCTGGGCACGTCCACCTTGGCCAGCACCTCTTTGATCTCTTTGATCTTCGCCGCGGTGTCCTGCACGAACAGGGTGTTGGTCTTCAGGTCGAAGGCGGCGCTGCCGCGTTTGGACAGCACGCGCTGGGCGGTGGCCTGGCCGGTGGCGGCGGCTGCGGCCTGCTGCGCCCCGCCGATGCCGCCGCTCGCCTCGCACGAGACCGCTTCACCGGCCTGCAGCGCCGCGACCGAGCGGCCCTCGAGGATGGCATGGGCCTCGTTGGCGCGCAGGTAGTTGAGCGGGATGGTCTCGGTGATGAGCTGTTTGGCCTCCAGTTCGAGCTTTTCCTTGGCCGCTAGCTCGTCGCGCGGGGCGACCCAGATGACGTTGCCCGTGACCCGTTTGTCCAGACCCTTGGCGCGCAGGATGATGTCCAAGGCCTGGTCCCAGGGCACGTCCTTGAGCCGCAGGGTGATGTTGCCGCTCACCGTGTCGCTGGCGATGATGTTCAGGCCCGTGAAGTCGGCGATCACCTGCAGCAC
>JAOAEA010000180.1 GCA_026417035.1 Burkholderiales bacterium | reverse complement strand
ATGTGTATAAGAGACAGGGATTGACGTTGCTGTAGAAGCCGTATTCCTGCGGCGCGGCCTTGACCCAGGACGTCATCGGCTGGCGTTCGACGAAGCGGATCTTGACCAGTGACTTGCCGCTCTTGAAGCCGTACTTCCACGGCACCACCAGACGCAGCGGCGCGCCGTTCTGGTTCGGCAGCACTTCACCGTACAGGCCGAAGGCCAACAACGTCAGCGGATGCAGGGCTTCGTCCAGGCGCAAGCCCTCGACATACGGCCAGTCGAGCACCGCGCTACCGACGAAGGGCATGGTCTTCGGATCGGCCAAGGTGACGAACTCGACGAATTTGGCATGGCCGGTCGGCTCCACGCGCCGGATCAACTCGGCCAGCGACCAGCCGATCCACGGAATCACCATGCTCCAGCCCTCGACGCAGCGCAGGCGGTAGATGCGCTCTTCGAGCGGCGCGAGCTTCAACAGATCGTCGATGTCGAACACGCGCGGTTTGGCGACCGCGCCTTCGACCTGCACCGTCCACGGCCGGACCTTGAGCGTATGCGCATTGCGCGCCGGGTCGGACTTGTCGGTGCCGAACTCGTAGAAGTTGTTGTAGCTGGTGACGTCTTTGT
>JAOAEA010000179.1 GCA_026417035.1 Burkholderiales bacterium | reverse complement strand
GTTTCGGTCAGTATGGCGATACGCACGTCCGCTTCGCACTGATCGAGAACGAGGCGCGCTCTCGCCAGGCCATCCGCGGCATCAAGGAGATGTTCCGCAAGGACGGTCTGCTCTGATTCTGCCCTCCGGCGTTGTTCCTCACGCCGGCGCGCTCGTGCGCGTTCCGGCATCCTTTGAGCTTTCAGGTTCTCCGGCATGAAACCACTGCGCATCGCACTCCTCGGCATCGGCACCGTCGGCGGCGGCACCCTCGAGGTGCTTACCCGGAACGCGCATGAGATCACCCGGCGTGCCGGACGCCCGATCGAGGTGGCGGTCGTGGCCGCGCGCGACGAGGCCAAGGCGCGACGCGTCGTACCGTCGCACATCCCCGTCCGATCGGATTTCCACGCCGTCGTGCGCGATCCCGGCGTGGACGTCGTGGTCGAGGTCATGGGCGGCCATGAGCCCGCAAAGCGCCTGATCCTCGAGGCGATCGCCCAGGGCAAGCACATCGTCACCGCAAACAAGGCCCTGCTCGCGCGCGACGGCGACGAGATCTTCGCTGCGGCGCGGGCTCAGGACGTCATCGTCGCCTTCGAAGCCGCCGTGGCCGGCGGCATTCCGATCATC
>JAOAEA010000178.1 GCA_026417035.1 Burkholderiales bacterium | reverse complement strand
GTCGGGGGTAGTTGACGTCGCTTGGCCTTCGACATGTCTTGCGGTTTCGTGGCATTTTGATAAAATGCCAGCCAACTCAACGAGTTGGCTTATAGAGGTTTCCCCGCGCGCGCGGGGGTGGACGGGCCACAATCGCCGGATCATCGTCCGCCCGCCAGGTTTCCCCGCGCGCGCGGGGGTGGACGGCTACCATCGCCGGATCATCGTCCGCCCGCCACGGTTTCCCCGCGCGCGCGGGGGTGGACGCCACCCGTCACAGGTGGAGGAAGCATCGAGAGCGGTTTCCCCGCGCGCGCGGGGGTGGACGTGTCGTATGACGGCACAAGCTCTCACCTCGCTGGGTTTCCCCGCGCGCGCGGGGGTGGACGAGCTGCTATCGCCGGATCATCGTCCGCCCGCCACGGTTTCCCCGCGCGCGCGGGGGTGGACGTCGGAGTGCCTGTCTTGCAGTTGGGTTTCCACCGGTTTCCCCGCGCGCGCGGGGGTGGACGCGTCTTCGACCAGTCGTGCGCCACCGTGGAGAGGGTTTCCCCGCGCGCCGTGGGCGTTTTTGGGAAAATTTATGCGCTCATCATCTCACGTGTTCGTTTCCGCCTGCGCGCTTCCTTGGAT
>JAOAEA010000177.1 GCA_026417035.1 Burkholderiales bacterium | reverse complement strand
CCTTGAAGCCCTCGCGCACCAGCATCTCAGCGGCCTTGAGGGTCTCCACCACGTTGGGGTAGAGGGTCTGTGGGTCCCCCAGCACCTCCAGCTTCACCAAGTCGTGTCCATCCAGCAACTCGCGCGCCAGCCGCAGGGTGCGCACCGCCTCCTCGGCCGTATAGCAGCCGGCGGTGTTGGGCAGCAGGGTGAACCGTTGCGGCGGCACGTAGTCGAGTAGGCTGGGCTGGTCAGGTGCCTGGCCGATGTTGGTGCGGCGGATGGCCACCGTGACGATCTCGGCACCGGAGGCGTCGATCGCGGCACGCGTCTGCGCGAAGTCCTTGTATTTGCCGGTGCCGATGAGCAACCGTGAGGTGTAGGTCTTGCCAGCGAGGAGGAAAGGGTCCATAGCTTGGGTGAGGGGTAAGGGCGAGGCGTGAGGAAGAAAGGCGAGGGGTGAGGGGGAGGCGTGTGGGTAGGCGGGCTATGGGGTGCGAAGCTGACGACCAGTCGCCTCACACCTCACACAACATTCAGCCGCCGCCGACGGCGACCACGATCTCCAGTCGATCGCCGTCCAGGATTGGGGTGCTGGCGTGGAGGCTGCGCGGCACGATCTCGCCGTTGCGCTCC
>JAOAEA010000176.1 GCA_026417035.1 Burkholderiales bacterium | reverse complement strand
GTCCAGCGCCGCGTGCGCGGCCTGCTCGGGGCCGCCGCGGGTGCCTGCGTGCCGGGGCAGCAGGGTGCCGGTGTCCAGGGCGACGCGCCAGCGGCCGGCCACCTTCGCCGGCACCACCCACAGCATCAGGCGGTAGCTGCGTTCACGCCCATGCGGCTTGGCGGCGTAGGGAACGATCAGCGTTTCGTCGGCCGGCCAGTCGGCGCCCATGTCCCAATCGACCGACAACACACGCGCCCCGGGCCGCAGCTGCCCGAGCAGCTTGGGTTTGAGCGCCAGGTTCAGTTCCGGCAGCAGGTACAGCGTCACCACGTCGGGCGCTGCCGGGCCGGAGAAGTCGAGCGTCAACACATCGCGCTCGAAAAACTTGGCCCGGCCCGCCAGGCGCGCGCGGTGGGCGCTGGCGCGGCTGCCGGCCACCAGGCTGGCGTCGATGTCGTAGCCGACGCCGCGGGCGCCGAAGTCGCGCGCCGCCGCCAGCACGATGCGCCCGTCGCCCGAGCCCAGGTCCCACAGCATTTCACCGGCGCGCAGGTCGCCCAGTTGCAGCAAACGGCGCACCAGGTGCGGCGGGGTTTGCACATACGGCGCTTCTTCGACCGACACAGGGGCAGCGTC
>JAOAEA010000175.1 GCA_026417035.1 Burkholderiales bacterium | reverse complement strand
GCCGGGGCCTGCGCGGCCGCCGACCGGGCAAGGCCCGCCACCGCGGGCAGCGCGGCGGCGCCGGCGAGAAGGATCCTGCGCTCGATCATCCCGACCTCCCGGATTCGTCGCGCGGCAGGCCCGCGCGGCCCTCATCTGCGCCTGCAGCGCGCGAAGATCAACCGCGTCGCCGTGTCGCCGCGTCAGTCCGGCAGGATGGCGGTGGCCTCGATCTCGACCAGCGCCTCGGGCTCGACCAGCCCGACCACCTGCACCAGCGCCATGGCCGGGAAGTTGCGCCCCATCACGCGGCGGTAGGCGACGCCGAGCTCGCGCTGGGCGGCGCGGTAGGCGGCGAGGTCCGTGACGTACCAGGTCAGCCGCGCGACATGCTCCGGTCCGGCGCCCGCCTCCTTCAGCACGGCCACGATGTTGGCGAGCGCCTGCTCCGCCTGCGCGACGAAGCCCTGGGCGAAGCGGCCCTGCTCGTCCCAGCCGATCTGGCCGCCGACGCAAATGATGCGCCCGTGGCCCATCACGCCGTTCGCGTAGCCCTTGGGCGCGGGCCAGCCCGGGGGCTGCAGGACGGTCAGCGGGCTCATGCCTGGGCGGCCTTCTGCCGGAGGACGAAGCGCTGCAGC
>JAOAEA010000174.1 GCA_026417035.1 Burkholderiales bacterium | reverse complement strand
GATCAGGATCGTGCAACCGATGCAAGGCGCGCTCGGCTACGCGGCCTGCGCGATCGCTTCGATCGCCGGCCTGACGCCGGCGCTGCGGCCGACGAAGAAGGATCCGGCCGGTTACGAGCTCGTCGTGATCGGCACGCCGGTGTGGTTCTGGAGCCTGTCGAGCCCGGTGCGAAGCTGGCTCGCCCGGCATCGGCCGAAGCACCGCGTCGCGTTCTTCTGCACGATGGGCGGCTCGGGTGCGCGACGCGTCTTCGCGACGGTGGCCACACTGGCACTCACCGATGCGCAGATCGACGGCGGCGCCGACGATCGGATCGCCGCGTTCGCGCAGTCGCTGCGGGCGCCGCGTCGGGCCGGTCGCGTGACCGGCGCGAGGCGCACGCGGACGTCGAAGCACGCGGCCGCTGCAGCCTGAGGCCCGTTGCGAGCGGCACGGCGAGGTTGCGATGACGACCGATCCGCGCGTGACGGAACTGATGCGCTTCACGACCGACGTGACCCGGTACCCGCGCGAGTTCTGCCTCGCGCGCGTGCGCGACATGGTGCGAATCCGCAGGCTCGAGGCGTGCTCCGCGGAGCTGTACGGCGCGGGCACGATCCGCGGCTTTCTGCACCTGTACCTC
>JAOAEA010000173.1:345-624 GCA_026417035.1 Burkholderiales bacterium | reverse complement strand
GCACTTCAACGGCGACTTCCACGCGGTGACGAGCGCGCACAACCTGCTGGCGGCGATGATCGACGCCCACCTGCACCATGGCAACGCGCTGGGCATCGATGTGGACGAGATCACCTGGCCGCGGGCGCTGGACATGAACGACCGCGCGCTGCGGCACGTGATCGTGGGCCTGGGCGGCAAGGCCAACGGGGTGCCGCGGGAGACCGGCTTTGTGATCACGGCGGCCAGCGAGGTGATGGCCATCCTGGCGCTGGCGCGCGACCGCGAGGACCTGCGCGC
>JAOAEA010000173.1:0-335 GCA_026417035.1 Burkholderiales bacterium | reverse complement strand
AAGGGCGAGCCGGTGCGCGCGGCGGACCTGGGCGCCACCGGCGCGATGATGGTGCTGCTGAACGAGGCCATCATGCCCAACCTCGTGCAGACCACCGAGGGCGCGCCCGCGCTGGTGCACGCGGGCCCGTTCGCCAACATCGCCCACGGCACTTCGAGCGTGATCTCGCAGCGGATGGCGCTCGGGCTGGCCGACTATGTGGTGAACGAAACCGGCTTCGGGGCGGACCTGGGAGCGGAGAAATACTTCAACATTGTGATGCCTTCCAGCGGGCTGCGGCCGGACGCGGCGGTGCTGATCGCGAGCGCGCGGGCGCTGTGTGCGCAGGGCAACGG
>JAOAEA010000172.1 GCA_026417035.1 Burkholderiales bacterium | reverse complement strand
ACTGGATGATGAACCAGAAACCCAGGACGATCAGCGCGGGTACGCGCGCAATGCGCATCATATAAAAGCCAGGAACCAGGACCCGCACCGGAGCGTTGGGATAGAGGACCAGGTAAACGGCCAGCACCCCGGCAATGGCCCCGCTGGCACCCACCCCGGGGATGGTGGAGGACGGAGCAACCATCACCTGGGCCAGGCCGGCTCCGATCCCTGCCGCCAGATAGAAGAGCAGGTATCCCGTCCGCCCCAGCGCGTCCTCAACATTATCGCCAAAAATCCAGAGGTAGAGCATGTTCCCGATGAGGTGCATCCAGCCCCCATGCAGGAACATAGACGTCAGCAAGGTCAGCGGCGCCCAGGGGTAGCGGGCCGGATGGGTGATGAAGGCCGGCACCGCCCCCCAGGTCATCAAGAACTGCTCCAGTTCCGGCCCCTGGGCCAGTTCCCAGAAAAAGGCCAGAACGTTGACGGCGATCAGCCCCCAGGTCACCACCGGTAACCGGCGGCTGGGCAGTTCGTCGCTGATGGGAATCACATGGCCTCCTTGTGCGACAAGTTCCCCTGCGTTACCGGCGGCGATCGGAGGGCCGCCAGTAGGCCCGCTGCACCGTCCGCGTCTCGGAGA
>JAOAEA010000017.1 GCA_026417035.1 Burkholderiales bacterium | reverse complement strand
AGACGCACCTGATCCAGGCCGTGGGCAACTACGTGCTCGCCCACCGCCCCGACGCGCGCGTGCGCTACCTCCACGCCGCGCAGTACATCTCCGACGTCGTCCGCGCGTACCAGCAGCGCTCGTTCGACGAGTTCAAGCGCTACTACCACTCGCTCGACCTGCTGCTGATCGACGACATCCAGTTCTTCACCGGCAAGGACCGCACGCAGGAGGAGTTCTTCTACGCGTTCAACGCGCTGATCGAGGCGCACAAGCAGGTCATCCTCACCTCGGACACCTACCCGCGCGACATCGCCGGCCTGGACGAGCGCCTCAAGTCGCGCTTCTCCTGGGGCCTCACCGTCGCCATCGAGCCGCCGGAGCAGGAGATGCGCGTCGCCATCATCCTGAAGAAGGCCGAGACGGTCGGCGTGCAGCTCCCCGAGGACGTCGCGTTCTTCATCGCGAAGCACATCCGGTCGAACGTGCGCGAGATCGAGGGGGCGCTGAAGAGCGTCATCGCGTTCGCCCGCTTCAGCGGCCGCGAGATCGCGCTCGACAGCGCGAAGGAGGCGCTGCGCGACCTCCTGTCCGTCCAGAACCGCCAGGTGACCATCGAGAACATCCAGAAGACGGTGGCGGAGTTCTACAAGATCAAGGTCTCCGACATGCACTCGAAGAAGCGTTCGCGCAACGTCGCGCGGCCGCGGCAGATGGCGATGGCGCTCGCGAAGGAGCTCACGCAACTGAGCCTCCCGGACATCGGCGAGGCGTTCGGCAACCGCGACCACACCACCGTGCTGCACGCCTGCCGCACGATCGCCGGGCTGCGCGAAAAGGATGCCGAGCTGAACCGCGACTTCCACGTGCTCGAGCAGGTGCTGAAGGGCTGATGGCGAACGAAAACCGGGAAAACCTGGGGAGCGAATGTGGACAAGCGCGGCCCGACCGCCCGCGGCGGAAAGCGTCCCCAATCGCTCCGGCCGCTGCCCCCAGCTTTGCCCACAGCGTGTCCACCGGGTAACCGCCTGACGCTGCACGCCTTGGGCCCCTTATCCCCGTTTCCTTGCACCTTCATCATCAATCCCAGGTAAATACAACATGAACTTGGTCAAGACCAGCCGGGAAACGCTGCTCAAGCCCCTGCAAGCCGTCTCGGGCATCATCGAGCGGCGGCACACCCTGCCGATCCTCTCCAATGTCCTCGTGCAGCGCGGCGACGCGAAGCTCGCGTTCGTGGCGACGGACATCGAGATCGAGATCACCGCCGAGGTGCAGGTGGACGGTGCCGGTGAAGTGCGCGGGGTCACCGTCGGGGCGCGCAAGCTGCTCGACATCCTGCGCGCGCTGCCCGAGTCGAGTACGGTTTCGATGGACGCCCGTGACGGCAAGCTCACGGTGAAGGCCGGGAAGAGTCGCTTCAGTCTGCAGACGCTGCCAGCCAGTGATTACCCGCGTCTGCACATGAATTCCGAGCAACTGCAGCGGCTGAGCATTTCGCAGCGCCAGCTCAAGGCGACTCTCCGTCTGGTCGAGTTCGCCATGGCGCAGCAAGACATCCGTTTCTACCTGAACGGCATGCTGCTCGTGCTTGATGCGCAGCAGCTGCACTGCGTCGCGACCGACGGGCACCGGCTGAGCTACGCCGCGCAAGCTCGAGGCCGACGCGGGCAAGCAGGAGGTCATCCTGCCGCGCAAGACGATCCTGGAGCTCGCGAAGCTCCTTGCCGACGGCGACGCGCCCGTCGAGATTCGCCTCGCGCCCAACCAGGCGCGGTTCGCGTTCGGCGAGGTCCTGCTCGTCTCGAAGCTCGTCGACGGCAAATTCCCGGACTACACCCGCGTCATCCCGCAGAACCATCCGAAGCAGTTGCGCATTGGCCGCGCCGCGCTGCAGCAGGCGCTCTCGCGCGCCGCGATCCTCACCTCCGACAAGTTCCGGGGAGTGCGCTGGATGCTGTCCCCGGGGAGCCTGAAGATCAGCAGCACGAACGCGGAGCAGGAGGAGGCGCAGGAAGAGCTCGATGTCGCCTATTCCGGCGAGGCGCTCGACATCGGCTTCAACGTCGGCTATCTCCTCGACGTGCTCGCGAACGTCGAGGCCGACGAAGTCGACGTGGCGCTCGGCGATGCGTCCTCGAGCGCCCTGATCACCGTGCCCGGACGGCCCGAGTTCAAGTACGTCGTGATGCCGATGCGCATCTAGCAGCGTGATGCGCGATACCGCAATGACCGCGGCGACGCCCCCGCCGGAGAGCCTCCCAGCAGCGAACCGCGCGTTACGCGTCACCGGCTTTGGGGATGCAAGCGGGCGTGTGGCCCCTTCTGCATCAACTGGCTAGGGCCGCGCGGGCGGGCGGAGCAACGAGGCGCGGTCGAGGACAAGGGATCCAATGAACGAGCAAGCGAACGGGCAGGACGACGCGGCCAGGAACGGCGGCGAATACGACTCCTCGAGCATCAAGATGCTCAAGGGGCTCGACGCCGTGCGCAAGCGGCCCGGCATGTACATCGGCGACACCTCCGACGGCACCGGTCTGCACCACATGGTGTTCGAGGTCGTGGACAACGCGATCGACGAGGCGCTCGCGGGCTACTGCGACGCCATCGACATCACCATCCACCCCGACAACTCGGTCTCCGTCGCCGACAACGGCCGCGGCATCCCGACCGAGATCCACAGGGACGACGAACAGGGCCGCTCCGCCGCCGAGATCGTCATGACGGAGCTCCACGCCGGCGGGAAGTTCGACTCCAACTCCTACAAGATCTCCGGCGGGCTGCACGGCGTCGGGGTGTCCGTGGTGAACGCGCTCTCGGACTGGCTGCGGCTCACCATCCGGCGCGACGGCAAGGTGCACTTCATGGAGTTCCGCAAGGGCGTTCCGGTGGAGCCCCTGAAGGTGGTCGGCACGACCGAGCGGCGCGGCACCGAGGTGCATTACCTGCCGAGCGCCGAGATCTTCGGCAACATCGAGGTCCACTACGACATCCTCGCGCGGCGCCTGCGGGAGCTCTCCTTCCTCAACAACGGCGTCAATATCCGGCTCATCGACCAGCGCGCCGGCAAGGAGGAGACGTTCGCGTTCGCCGGCGGCGTGAAGGGCTTCGTGGAGTTCATCAACCGCAACAAGAACGTGCTGCACCCGCGCATCTTCCACGCCACCGGCGAGAAGGACGGCATCGGCGTCGAGGTCGCGATGCAGTGGAACGATTCCTACCAGGAGTCGGTGCTCGCCTTCACCAACAACATCCCGCAGCGCGACGGGGGGACGCACCTCACCGGACTGCGCGCGGCGATGACGCGCGTGCTCAACCGGTACATCGAGGAGCACGAGATCGCGAAGAAGGCGAAGGTCGAGACCACCGGCGACGACATGCGCGAAGGGCTGTCGGTGGTGCTCTCGGTGAAGGTGCCCGAGCCGAAGTTCTCCTCGCAGACCAAGGACAAGCTCGTCTCCTCCGAAGTGCGCCCGGCGGTCGAGGAGATCGTCGCGGAGAAGCTGATGAGCTTCCTGCTCGAGAATCCGCAGGACGCGCGGGTGATCACCGGCAAGATCTTCGAGGCGGCCCGGGCGCGCGAGGCCGCGCGCAAGGCGCGCGAGCTCACCCGCCGCAAGGGCGTGCTCGACTCCTTCGGGCTCTCCGCGAAGCTCGCCGACTGCCAGGAGAAGGACCCGGCCGCGTGCGAGCTCTACCTCGTCGAGGGCGATTCCGCCGGCGGCTCCGCGAAGCAGGGACGCGACCGGAAGTTCCAGGCCATCCTGCCGCTCAAGGGCAAGATCCTCAACGTCGAGCGCGCGCGCTTCGACAAGCTCCTCGCCTCGAACGAGATCGCGACCCTCATCACGACCCTGGGCACGGGCATCGGCAAGGACGAGTTCGATGCGGCGAAGCTGCGCTACCACCGCATCATCATCATGACCGACGCGGACGTCGACGGCGCCCACATCCGCACGCTGCTGCTCACCTTCTTCTACCGGCAGATGCCGGAGCTCATCGAGCGCGGCCACGTCTACATCGCGCAGCCGCCGCTCTACAAGGTGAAGCTCGGCAAGGAGGAGCGCTACCTGAAGGACGAGCACGAGCGCGGGCAGTTCATGCTCCGCCAGGCGCTCGTCGGGGCGGCGCTCTCGCCCGCGCGCGACGCGGCGCCGATCCAGGGCGACGCGCTCGGCAACCTGGCGAAGTCCTACCTCCTCTCGCAGGCGGTCATCGACCGTCTGTCCCGGCTCATCGATCCGGACGCGCTCAAGGCGGTCCTCGCCGGCGTGCGGATCGACCTCGCGACGCAGGAAGCCGCGCAGGCGACCGCCGCGCTGCTCGAGGCGGCGATGCCGAAAGGCGAGACGACGGTGCGCGCGCGCTGGGACGACAAGAACGAGCGCTGGCAGCTCGTCATCGCCCGCACCCGGCACGGCAACGTGAAGACCACCGTGATCGACGAGGACTTCCTGGTCTCGGGCGACTACCGGCAGCTCGCCGAGACGGCGGCGCTGCTCCAGGGCCTGATCGGCCCGGGCGCGTCGGTGCGGCGCGGCGACGACCAGCAGCCGGTGGCGAGCTTCGGCGAGGCGATGGACTGGCTCCTCGCGCAGGTCGAGGCGAGCGCCGCCATCCAGCGCTACAAGGGCCTCGGCGAGATGAACCCCGAGCAGCTCTGGGAAACGACCATGGATCCGGCGACGCGCCGGCTGCTCAAGGTGCAGATCGAGGACGGCATCGCCGCCGACGAGATCTTCACCAAGCTGATGGGCGAGGAAGTGGAGCCGCGCCGCGAGTTCATCGAGCGCAACGCGCTGATCGCGCGGCTCGACATCTAGCCGGGCGTCGCCGGACGCTTCCCCGCGCCCCCGTCCGCGCCGCTGCGCCGGCCGCCCGAGCCGGGAAGCGTCGGCGGTCGCCCGCCGGTGAGGGGCCGGTGAGCGCGCAATCCGCTTCCGCGAACCGCCGCGGCGATCGCGCCGGCGCGCGTGCCAGTCAGGTTCGCCGCCCGCGCGGCGCGCGCCTCGCCTTCGCCGCGGTCCGCGCCGTGGACTTCCTGCTCGGGGCCTTGACCGCGGCTTTCTTCGCGGGCTTCCGCGTGCCGGCTTTCGGCACGCGCTTCTTCGCGGCGGGCCTCGCCCTCGGCGCGTAGGGCTCGGGCTCCGGCTCCTTCGCGGCTTTCGCGGTCTCGGCGGCCTTCTCCGCCGCCTTGCCCTTGCGCGGCTCGCGGGGCGCGAACTCGAAGCCGATCCGCCCGTCAGGCTGGCGCGCGAGGTAGGCCGAGAACGGCCGCCCTTTCTTGGAGATGAACTTGTGCAGCAGGTCGGTCTTGCCGGTGGCGAGGAGCTTTCTCACCTGCTCGGGCTCGATCGTGCGCTGCAGGATGATCTTGCCGGTGCGGAAATCGCAGGTACGCGCCGGTCCGACCGATTTCTCGCACACATAGGCGAGCTCGTGGTCGTAGACGTTCGCGCCGCACTTCGGGCAGCGTCCGAGCGCCGTCCGGCCGGAGAAGTCCACGGGCTCGGCCTCGCGCTCGCCCTCGGGCCCCGCCTGGCCGAAGTCGAGCTCCACGCCGTAGTCGTCCTTCAGCTTCAGCATCGCCGCGAACGGCCGGCCGAGCCGGCTGCGGAATCCCTGCAGCGGCCCGATGGCGCGGGTGCGGAAGAGCGCCTCGGCCTCCTCGTTCTCGATGCGGCGGCTGGCGATCACCTTCCACATCGAGAAGTCGCAGCTCTCGCACTGGAACTTCTTGTAGTCCTCGTGGACGGTGCCGCCGCACTTCGGGCAGGGCGCCGCGAGCGTGGCGATCGGCTCGTCGATGCGCGTGCCGCGCTTGATGCGTTCGACGAGGTCACGGGTGATCTCGACGATGTGGTCCATGAACTCGGCGCGCTTCAGCCGCCCGTGCTCCATCTGCTTCAGCTTGAACTCCCAGTCGCCGGTGAGCTCGGGCGAGCGCAGCTCGTCGATCCCGAAGCGCGACAGGGCGTAGAGCAGGTCGAACGCCTTTGCCGTGGGCTGCAGCTCGCGTCCGTTGCGGTGCACGTAGTCCTCGAAGATGAGCCCCTCGATGATCGCCGCGCGCGTCGCCGGCGTGCCGAGGCCCTTCTCCTTCATCGCCTCCGCGAGCTCCTCGTCCTCGACCAGCTTGCCGGCATTCTCCATCGCCGAGAGCAGCGTCGCCTCGGTGTAGCGCGCCGGCGGCCGCGTGCGCTCCTCCTTCACCTCCACCGCGACGGTCGTCACCTTGCCGTCGGGCACCGGGGCGAGCGTCGGCGCGTCCTTGTCCTCGGCCTCCTTGCCGTACACGGCGAGCCAGCCCGCGTTCACCATCACCCGGCCCTCGCTGCGGAACGGCTCGCCCTCGACGCGGGTGATGCGGGTGGTGACCAGGAACTCGGCCGCCGGGTAGAACGCCGCGAGGAAGCGTTTCACCACGAGGTCGTAGAGCTTCTGCTCGGGCTCCGAGAGGTGCTTCGGCGCCTGCAGCGTCGGGATGATCGCGAAGTGGTCGGAGATCTTCTCGTTGTTGAAGATCCGCTTGTTCGGGCGGACCCAGCCTTCCGCCAGGATCCGCCCGGCGAACGGCGCGTAGGACCGCGTCGCCGCGTTGTCGCCGAGCATCGCCAGCGTCTTCTTCACCGTGGCGAGGTAGTCCTCGGGGAGCGCGCGCGAGTCGGTGCGCGGGTAGGTGAGGACCTTGTGCTTCTCGTACAGCGCCTGGGCGAGCCCGAGGGTGTTGCGCGCCGAGAAGCCGAAGCGGCCGTTCGCGTCGCGCTGCAGGCTGGTGAGGTCGTAGAGGAGCGGCGCGCCCTGCGTGGCGGGCTTCGATTCCTCGGTGACGACGCCCGGCTTGCCGAGGCATTTCGCGCGCAGCGCCTCCGCGCGCGCCCTGTCCCAGATGCGCTCCGCGCGCGCGTGCTCGTCGGCGGGATCGCGGCTGAACGCCTCGTCGAACCAGCGCCCGGTGTACTCGCCGCCCTTGCCGGCGAAGGTGCCGATCACCTCCCAGTAGTCGCGCGGCACGAACTCCTTGATGCGCCGTTCGCGCTCGACCAGGATCGCGAGGGTCGGCGTCTGCACGCGGCCGACGGTGGTCTTGTAGAACCCGCCGTCCTTGGAGTTGAACGCCGTCATCGCGCGCGTGCCGTTGATGCCGACGAGCCAGTCCGACTCGGAGCGGCACAGCGCGGCATCGGCGAGGCCGCGCATCTCGCGGTCGGCGCGCAGCGCGGCGAAGCCCTCGCGGATCGCCGCGGGGGTCATCGACTGCAGCCAGAGGCGCTCGATCGGCTTCTTCGTCCCGGAGTGCTGGACGATGAGCCGGAAGATGAGCTCCCCCTCGCGGCCCGCGTCGCACGCATTGATGAGGCCGACCACGTCCTTGCGCTTGATGAGGCGCGTCAGGAGCTTCAGCCGGTCCTCGGTCTTCTCGATCGGCTTGAGATCGAAGTGCGGCGGGATCACCGGCAGGTGCGCGAACGACCACTTGCCGCGCTTCACCTCGTAGGCCTCCGGCGCCGCGATCTCGACCAAGTGACCGATCGCGGAGGAGAGCACGTAGGCGTCGCTCTCGAAGTAGTCGCCGTGGCGCGTGAAGCCGCCCAGGGCGCGGGCGATGTCCGCGGCCACGGAGGGCTTCTCGGCGATGATGAGCTTCTTGCTCATGAGCCAGGGATCCAGCGGGTCGATGCGGGAGGGGCCGCGGCCTGTCCCGCATCCCCCAATCCAGCGACGCAAAGGACGCTCGTCGCTCCAGCGAAGCTCGCGCGCCAGCCGCCGTTCGGTCTCGTTCCGGCGTCTCGCGTCACGTTGCCAGCGCGCGGCGAGCGCGCTCGGGAGCCGGTGGACCGTGGTCGAGCCGCACCGGCGAGGCGCGCGAATGATAGTGGCAACGCCGAGACAGTGGCAAGCGAGGCCCGGATCCGTTCGCGAGATGGATCTTGGCGTGGGCTTTCCGCCCTGCCGGCGGTCGCAGGGGTATTCCCCCGCGCGATTCAGGGATTCCGGAGGCGCCGCGGGCGCAGCGGAAAACGCGAACGGGGGCCGAGCCCCCGTTCACCTGCCGCCGCAGCGGGCTTCAATGGACGTGCCGCTGGGCCTCGTCCGGGAGCAGCTCCTCGAGCACGAGCGTGTCGACGCTGCCGTGGCGCGTCCACAGCACCATGAGCACGATGACCTTCATCTTCTCGAGCTCGACGGTGTCGCCGGCGAGCGCCATCGCGCGCTCGACCACGACCTCGCGCTCGAGCGGGGTCAGGACACGCGCCGACTCGAGGAAGGCGAGGAAGCCGAGGCTCGCGACCGAGAGCTTGTCGCGCTCCTCGCGCGCGTAGGCGCGGAACGAGGTGCTCGACTCGAAGTCCTGCGGCAGGGGCTCGCCGTCGGCTTGCGCCAGGCCCTCGAGCCAGTCGAGGGCGTTGCTGATGTCCTCGTTCTCGAAGCCCGCGGCGGTGAGCTTGCGGGCGAGGGTGTCGTGGTCGGGATAGGCGTCGGACTGGTAGTAGTGCTCGAACAGGTAGACGAGGACGTCGATCATCGAGTGCGGGGGCGCGTTGGAAAGAGGGGACGGCCGGGGCGGCCGCGCAGTCGTGACACTCGGGCCGGGATCGGGCGGGCCGGGCACTCGCCCGTTCCACGCCGCCTCGTCATGCGAGGCGCTGGTAGCGGCCGCCGGGAAGGCATGAGACGCTTCCGTCGAGCTCAAGTTCCAGCAGGATGGAGGATACTTCGGCGGCCGTCAAGCGAGCGCGCGCCGCCAGCGTGTCGACGTCGCACGGGTCGTGACCGAGCGCCGCGAGCACGGCGTCCTGACGCGCGTCCCGCGGGCGGGACGCGCCGCCGCCGGCGTGCACGCCGGCCGGCGCACCCATCCCGAGCTCTTCGAGCACGTCGGCCGCGCTCTCGACGAGCTTCGCGCCCTGCTTGATCAGGGCATGGCAGCCCTTCGCGAGCGGCGAGTGGATCGAGCCGGGGATCGCGAACACCTCGCGACCCTGCTCCGCAGCGAGCTTCGCGGTGATCAGCGATCCGCTCGCGAGCGCGGCCTCGACGACGAGCACGCCGCGCGCGAGGCCGCTGATCAGACGGTTGCGCCGCGGGAAGTTGCCCGCCGCCGCCGGCGTGCCGAGCGGGAACTCGGACACGATCGCGCCGCGCGCGGCGATCGCGCCGGCGAGCGCGGCGTTGCGCGCGGGATAGAGGCGGTCGATGCCGGTTCCGAGCACGGCGATGGTCGACGCGCTGCCCGCGAGCGCGCCCCGATGCGCCGCGGCGTCGATGCCGAGCGCGAGGCCGCTCACGATCGTGAGCCCCGCATCGCTGAACGCGCGCGCGAAGCTTTCCGCGTTCGCGAGGCCCTGCGGCGTCGCGTTGCGGCTGCCGACGATCGCGAGCGCGGGGCGGGCGAGGAGCGCCGCATCGCCGCGCACATAGAGGAGCGGCGGCGGGTCGCCGATCTCGAGCAGTTGGCGCGGGTACGCCTCGTCGGCGAGCGTGACCACCGCGTGCCCCGGCTCGGCCGCCCACGCGAGCGCGCGTTCGACGGCTTCGGAGTCGGCGCCGGCAAGGATGCGCGCGGCGAGCGCGTCGCCTGCGACGCGCGCGAGCGCGCCGTGCCCGGCGGCGAGCACCTGCTCCGGCAGGCCGAGCTCGGCGAGCAGCCGGCGCAGCGTCTGGCCGCCGAGCCCGGGGACGAGCGTGAGGCGGAACCAGGCCGCGAGGCCGGCGTCATGCGGCATCGCGGCGCGGTGGCCCGGCCCTCAGGGGTTGGTGAGCACGTCGCCCGGCAGGACCGGACGGTCCGCGCGCATCACCAGCCCGTAGGAGATGTTGTCGAAGGTGCGGAAGACGAACAGGAGCCCGTAGCGCTCCTGCGGCAGGTGCACGTTCGGCGGGCGCTCGTGCCCCATGTAGAAGGGGCCGACGCTGCGGTCGAAATTGATCGTCGCGTCGCGGTTGATCGCGAGCACGTCGCCGGGCGTGAGGCCGTCCTTGATGCCACGGTTGAGCGAAACGATCATGAGGGGCCCCGCCTCGCGCCGGGTGTCGAAGCCCTCGATGCTCGCGGCCGGCTGCGGCGTGGCGAGCGCGGGCGTGACGGCGCCGAGCAGGCTCACGTCCGACCGCCCGCCGTAGACGGCGATGATGCGGCCGCGGACCTCCTTCGCCGGCGCCTTGGGCACGTAGCTCAGGAGCTGCGGCCGGCCGGCGGGGATCAGGCGGTCGCCGGGGCCGATCTCCTGCGTCGCCTGCACGATGAAGACCGTCGTCGGGTCGCCGGTCCGGATGACGCGCGCGCTGCCGAGATAGACGGCCTCGAAACCCAGGATCCGGTTGGTGTCGGGGTCGATGAGGGGGGCGCCCTGGCGGTAGATGAGCCAGGCCTTCTCCGGGCTGTCGCCCATGCCCGAAACGTAGGCGCGGCTGCCCGTCCCGATGTTGAAGCGGCCCTCCTCCGTCGCGACGATGCGGGGGGCGGCGGCAAGCCCACCCTCCTCGATCACCAGCGGCCGCGAAAGCCACGGCTCGATGGCGTTGGCCGGGATCGACGGGATCGCTTCCTCCATCTGCTCGCCGCGGATGCGCGGCGTGAGCTTGCGCCGGTCGGCGAGCGAGAGCTGCATGGCGCCGCGGTCGAGCACGATGACGTCGCCGGGATAGATGAGGTGCGGGTTCTTGATCTGCTCCTTGTTGAGCCGCCAGATCTCGGGCCAGCGCCAGGGCTCCTTCAGGAACTTGCCGGAAATCCCCCAGAGCGTGTCGCCCTTCTGCACCGTATAGCGGTCGGGGGCGGTTTCCTGCAGGCTGAAATTGACGCTTTGCGCGATGACGACGCCCGCCGCGGCGGCCGCCGCGAGGGTGGCAAGGACCCGCATGCTAGACTTCTTGAACATAAGAACCTCGGCCGCCAAGTACGTCCAAGTGGTCGGGGGCGTTTCGGGCGAAGGCCGCCCCTAGTTCAGAACCTGCGCGAGATTGTCCATCTAATCTCTTAACGCAGCAAGTTTTTTATGGCAATCCGTGAAATACTGCGCTATCCGGACGAGCGGCTGCACACGGTCGCGGCGCCGGTCGAGGTGGTCGACGACTCGATTCGCGAGCTCGTGCGGGACATGGCGGAGACCATGTACGCCGCCCCGGGGATCGGGCTCGCCGCGACGCAAGTCGACGTCCACAAGCGGGTCATCGTCATCGACGCCTCGGAGGAGCGGAACTCGCTGCTGGTGCTGATCAACCCGGAGATCGTCGCGCGCTCCGGCGAGCAGGAGTGCGAAGAGGGCTGCCTCTCCGTGCCCGGAGTCTATGACAAGGTCATCCGCGCGGAGAAGGTCAAAGTGCGCGCCCTCGGGGCCGACGGCGCGCCGTTCGAGCTCGAGGCGACGGGTCTGCTCGCGGTGTGCATCCAGCACGAGATGGACCATCTGGAGGGCAGGGTGTTCGTCGAATACCTCTCGCGGCTCAAGCAGAGCCGCATCCGCGCCAAGCTCGCCAAGCGCGGCAGGGATCGCGAGCGGCGCGCCGCGGCGTAGGCGCGCGGGCCGGATGCCGCAGCTCGCCGGCCAGGCCCCCCGAGGCGATGCCGGCACCGGCTCCCGGCGGCGCGCCGCCCGGCGAGGAACGCCCTGATGCGCATCGTGTTCGCCGGAACGCCCGAGTTCGCCGTGCCGGCGCTCGACGCGCTGGTGACCGCGGGCGAGGACATCGCGCTCGTGCTCACCCGGCCCGACCGGCCCGCCGGGCGCGGGCTCGCGGTTTCCGAAAGCCCGGTGAAGCGCGCCGCCCTCGCGCATGGCCTCCCCGTGTTCCAGCCGCACTCGCTCAAGGACGCGGAGGCCCAGGCACGCATCGCCGCAACCCGGCCGGATCTCCTGGTCGTCGCCGCCTACGGCCTCATCCTGCCCCAGGCGGTGCTCGACGTCCCGAGGCTCGGCGCGATCAACATCCACGCTTCGCTCCTGCCCCGATGGCGCGGCGCCGCGCCGATCCAGCGCGCGATCCTCGCCGGTGACGAGGAGACCGGGGTCTCCATCATGTGCATGGAGGTGGGCCTCGACACCGGGCCCGTGCTGCTCGAAGAGCGGATCGCGATCGGGGCGGAGGACACCGCCGGGACGCTGCACGATGCGCTGGCGGCGCTCGGCGCGCGGCTCGTCGTCGAGGCGGTCGAGGCGCTCGCGGAAGGGCGCTTGCGCCCGACGCCGCAGCCGGCCGCGGGCGTGACCTACGCGGCGAAGATCGAAAAGAGCGAAGCGCGCATCGACTGGGCGCAGCCGGCCGAGGACGTCGACCGGCGCATCCGCGCGTTCAACCCCTCGCCCGGTGCCGTGACGACGCTGGACGGCGCCGAGGTGAAGCTCTGGCGTTCGCGCATCGCGCCGCGCGGCGCCGGCGCGCCCGGGCTCGTTCTCGCCGCCTCGCCAGCCGAAGGCGTCGTGATCGCATGCGGCAAGGGCGCGGTCGCCGTCACCGAGCTGCAGAAGGCGGGCGGGAAGCGTCTCGCGGCCGGGGACTTCCTGCGCGGCACGCGGCTCGCGGCGGGGCGGCGTTTCGGCACCTGACGGCCCTGGAATTTCCGCCCGCCGCACCCATCTAAGGCTGCGTGTGGCGCCCGCGGGCGCCGCGGCATGGCGTCGGATTCGATGATCGGCAACTGGCTCAAGACCACCATCCTCCTCGCGGGCATCGTCGCGCTCTTCGGCGCGGTCGGCGCCGCGCTCGGCGGCGCGCAGGGCATGGTCCTCGCGCTCGCGCTCGGCGGCGCGATGAACGTCTTCGCCTACTGGTTCTCCGACCGGATGGTGCTCGCGATGTACGGCGCGCGCGAGGTGGACGAGACCTCCTCGCCGTACCTCTACGGCATGGTGAAAGAGCTCGCGGCGCGCGCCGGGTTGCCGATGCCGCGTGTCTACCTGATCGATGCCGCGCAGCCCAACGCGTTCGCGACCGGGCGCAACCCCGATAACGCCGCGGTTGCCGCGACCACGGGCATCCTGCAGCTCCTCTCCCCGCGCGAGCTGCGCGGCGTGATGGCGCACGAGCTCGCCCACGTGCGCAACCGCGACATCCTGATCTCGACGCTCGCGGCGACCATCGCCGGCGCGATCTCGACGCTCGCGCAATTCGGCCTCCTCTTCGGCGGCCAGCAGCGCGAGGGCCAGGGCGGCACGAACCCGCTCATCGGCGTGCTCGCGCTCGTCTTCGCGCCGCTCGCGGCGATGCTGATCCAGTTCGCGATCTCGCGCACCCGCGAGTTCGGCGCCGATGCCGGGGGTGCGGACATCTCGGGCGACCCGGAGGCCCTTGCCGCCGCACTCGCGAAGATCGACCGCTACGCCCGCGGCGTGCCGATGGCGGCGGCCGAGGCGCATCCGGCGACCGCGCAGATGATGATCGTCAACCCGCTCTCCGGCGGCGGCCTGCGCGGGCTCTTCAGCACGCATCCCCTCACCGAGGAGCGCATCGCGCGCCTGCGCGAGCTCGCTTCCCTGGCGCGCGCCTGAGCCACGCGCCCGGGCCGCTCGGGCCGCGAAGGCCGCGGCGGGGCGCAGATCCTCTCCCGGCAGGCGCGGGACCGGACGCACGCCGGATCCGCGTGACCGCTGACCGACAGGGGCGGTCGCGAGGGGATGCGCCCCGCCGGCCAGCCGTTCCCTCTAGAATCCGCGGCCTCGTGGCCATTGCGGACTCCCCGTCGTTCCGTCTCGCGACCGCGCTCGCCATGGCGAGCCGCGTCGTCGCGCGGGTGGCCGGCGGAGCGAGCCTGAACGCGGCGCTCGAGCGCGAGCTCGACACGCACCGGAACGCGCCGGCCGGCCTGCGTGGTGCCGTGCAGGACTTCTCCTACGCCACGCTCCGCGACCGCGGTTTCGTGGACCGCATCGCCGACGGGCTCGTCGCGCGCCCGCCCGCCGTCTCCGTGCGCGCGCTGCTCATGGTCGCGATCACCGCGCTGCGCGCCGGACGGCGCAGCGCGCACACGGTCGTCGACCAGGCCGTCGAGGCGGCCGCGGCGCTCGGCGAGCCGGCGGCCAAGGGGTTCGTCAACGCCGTGCTGCGCCGTTTCCTGCGCGAGCGCGACGCGCTCGAGCGCGCCGCCGAGGCGACCGAGGAGGGCCGCTACCGCCATCCGCAGTGGTGGATCGAGCGTGTCCGCGCGGCCTATCCGGAGCAGTGGGCGGCGATCCTCGCCGCGGGCAACGGGCGACCGCCCCTCACCCTGCGCGTGAACCGGCGCCGCACCACACGCGCGGCTTATCTCGCCCGCCTCGCGGCGGCGCGCATCGATGCGCGGCCGATCGGGGCCGACGGCGTGCGCCTCGCGCGGCCGCTGCCGGTCGCGGGGATCCCCGGCTTCCTCGACGGCGAGGTCTCGGTGCAGGACGCGGGCGCGCAGCTCGCGGCGCACGCGCTCGACGTCGCCGACGGGATGGCGGTCCTCGACGCGTGCGCGGCGCCGGGCGGCAAGACGGCGCACATCCTGGAGCTCGCCGCGGTGCGGCTCACCGCGCTCGACAGCGACCCAGCGCGCGCGGCGCGCGTGCGCGAGAACCTCGCCCGTCTCGGCCTCGCGGCCGAGGTCGTCGTCGGCGATGCCGCGCGCCCCGAGGCCTGGTGCGGCGAGCGGCGCTTTCACCGCATCCTCGTCGATGCGCCCTGCAGCGCCTCCGGCGTCGTGCGGCGCCATCCCGACGTCAAGTGGCTGCGCCGCGAGGCCGACCTCGCCGGCTTCGCCGCGGCGCAGGCGAGCATGCTGGAGGCGCTGTGGCAGCGCCTCGCACCGGGTGGCAAAATGCTGTACGCCACGTGCTCGGTCTTCCCCGAGGAGAATGCCGTGCAGGTCGAACGCTTTCTCTCGCGACGCCGGGACGCCCGCCGGCTCGCGATCGCGGGCTGCGCTTCCGGCCAGCTGCTGCCGACCGACGAGCACGACGGCTTCTTCTACGCGCTGCTCGCGAAGCAGCCCGCCGCCTGACCCGTGCCCGCGCGCCTCGCCCTCGCCGCTCTCGCCCTCGCCGCCGTGCTCGCGGCCGCGACCGCGCGCGCCGACCGCATCGAGGTCCGGAGCGCGCAGCTCACCGCGACCGAGGAGGGCTACGCGCTCGACGCCGACTTCGAGTTCGAGCTGAACCAGCGTCTCGACGACGCGCTCGCCAAGGGCGTGCCGTTCTTCTTCCTCGTCGAATTCGAGGCCGAGCGGCCGCGCTGGTACTGGTGGAACGAGCGCGTCGTGTTGCGCACGATGCAGGTGCGGCTCGCCTACCATGCGCTCACCCGCCAGTACCGGGTCTCGCGCGGGACGCTCGCGCAGAGCTTCGGCTCGCTCGACGAGGCCCTGCGCGCGGTGTCGCGCGTGCGCGACTGGCTCGTGCTCGAGCGCGGCCAGGTGCGCGCCGACGAGACCTACCTCATCGCGCTGCGCATGCGCCTCGACCTTTCGCAGATGCCGAAGCCCTTCCAGGTGAGCGCCATCACCAACCGCGACTGGACGCTCGCCTCCGACTGGACACGCTGGCGATTCACGCCGCCGGAGCGCGCGCCGCGATGACCTACGTCCTGATCGCGAGCGCGGTGGCCGGCGGGATCCTGCTGTTCCTGCTCGCGGCGGCGAGCGGCAACACCGCGCTCTTCGCCAAGCACTATCCGCTGCTGCTCGGCCTCAACGTCGCGATCGCGCCGGCGCTCGTCGGGCCGGTGGGCTACCAGCTCTACGCGCTGGTGCGCGCGCGCCGCGCCCGGGTGTTCGGCTCACGCCTCACGCTGCGCTTCGTCGGCTTCTTCGCGCTGATGGCGCTCGTCCCCGGGGCCCTCGTGTACACCGTCTCGGTGAGCTTCCTGACGCGATCGATCGAGTCGTGGTTCGACGTGCGGGTGGATCGCGCGCTCGAGAGCGGCCTCGACCTCGGGCGCGAGGCGCTCGACGGCCGCCTCGCCGACCTCGCCGCGAACGCCACCCTCTTCGCGGGCGAGCTCGCCGACGCCCCGGCCGCCTCGGTGCCGCTGCTCCTCGACCGGGTGCGCGAGCGCGCGGGCGCCGCCGAGGCGCTGCTCGTGACGGCGAGCGGTGCGGTGGTGGCGAGCGCGAGCCGCGACTTCGGCAAGCTCGTCGCGGAGGCGCCTTCGGCGACGCTGCTGCGCCAGGCGCGGCAGGCGCGCGGCTACCGGCGCGTCGAGAGCGAGGGCGAGCGGGGGCTGCGCCTGCGCGTCATCGTGCCGCTGCCCGCGGTCTCGCTCACCGGCGAGACCCGCTTCCTGCAGCTCGTGCAGCCGGTGCCCGCGTCGCTCGCCGCCAACGCGGAGAGCGTGCAGGCGGCCTACCGCGACTACAAGGAGCTCGCGCTCGCCCGCCAGGGGCTGCGCCAGATCTATCTCCTCACCCTGACGCTCACGCTGCTCTTCGCGCTCTTCACGGCGATGGCGCTCGCTTTCATCCTGTCGCGGCGCCTTTCCGAGCCGCTCGCGGAGCTCGCCCAGGGCACGCAGGCGGTGGCGCGGGGTGACTTCTCCCGGCGCGCGCCGGTGAGAAGCGCCGACGAACTCGGCATCCTCACCCGTTCGTTCAACGCCATGACCGGGCAGCTCGACGAAGCGCGCCGCGCCGCGGACGCGAGCCGCGCCGCGGTCGAGAACGCGCGGGCGCGGCTGGAGAACATCCTCGCCAACCTGTCGGCGGGCGTGCTCGTGCTCGACGCCGGGCTGCGCCTCGAGCACGCGAACGCCGGCGCCGCGGCGATCCTGCGCGAGGACCTCTCGCCGCTCGTCGGGCGGCGGCTCGACGAGTGGACCGTCGAGGAAGAGTTCGCGCGCGCGGTGAGCGCGGGCTTCGACGCCCACGGCGAAGCCGAGTGGCAGCGCGAGCTCGAGGCCGCCGACGGCGCCCAGGTGCTGCTGTTGCGCGGCTCGACGCTGCCCGCGGCGGCCGGCGGCGGGCGCATCGTGGTGTTCGACGACGTGACGCAGCTCGTCGCCGCGCAGCGGGCCACCGCGTGGGCCGAGGTGGCGCGGCGCCTCGCCCACGAGATCAAGAACCCGCTCACGCCGATCCAGCTCTCGGCCGAGCGCATCGCGGCCAAGCTCGGCCCGAAGCTCGACGCCGCCGATGCCGCGGCGCTCGAGCGCGCGACCAACACGATCGTCGACCAGGTCGCCGCGCTGAAGAACATGGTGGACGAGTTCAAGGAGTACGCGCGCCTGCCGGCGCCGGCGTTCACGCCGCTCGACCTGAACCGCGTCGTGACCGAAGTGCTGGCGCTCTACGAGCACGGCCATGCGCACGCCCCGATCCGGGTCCGGCTCGGCGAAGGGCTGCCGCCGGTGCGCGGCGACGCCGGCCAGCTGCGCCAGGTGATCCACAACCTCCTGCAAAATGCGCAGGACGCCCTGGCGGGCAGCGCCGACCCGGCGATCGAGCTCGTGACCGAGCGCGCCGGCGACCGCGTGTGGCTGCGCGTGCTCGACAACGGCAGCGGCTTCGCCGAGGCGACGATGAAGCGCGCCTTCGAGCCCTACGTGACCACCAAGCCGAAGGGCACGGGGCTCGGGCTGGCGATCGTGAAGAAGATCATCGACGAGCACCACGGGACGGTGCGCATCGAGAACCGCGCCGAGCGCGGCGCGGCGGTCTCGATCGCGCTGCCGCTCGCGAGAGCGGCATGATGACGCCCGGGAGTCGGGGCGCGGCGCCGGCGGGCGACGGCCGCGTCGCCCGGCAGGGAACGTCTGAGCAAAGGGGGACAGATCCCCTTTCGACCCCCGATGTCAGAGGAAGCCCTGGTCCATCCGGCGAATAGATCAGGGTTTCCCGAGCAGACAGGAAGCGAAGGCAGGCATGGCGAACATATTGGTCGTCGACGACGAGGTCGGGATCCGCGAGCTCCTCTCCGAGATCCTCTCGGACGAGGGTCACACGGTGCGCGGCGCCGAGAGCGCCGCGGCCGCGCGCGAGGCGCGTGGCCGGGAGCGTCCGGACCTCGTGCTGCTCGACATCTGGATGCCCGACACCGACGGCATCTCGCTCCTGAAGGAGTGGGCGGCGAGCGGGCAGCTGACGATGCCCGTGGTGATGATGTCCGGTCACGCCACCATCGACACCGCCGTCGAGGCCACGCGCATCGGCGCCACCGACTTCCTGGAGAAGCCGATCGCGCTGCAGAAGCTCCTCGCCACCGTCAAGCGCGTGCTGCGCCAGCAGGAGGCGCAGCCCGCGGCGCGCCTCACGCTCGCGAGCGTCGGCCGCTCGGGCCCGCTCGTCGACGTGCGCAAGCGCCTCGCCCAAGTCGCGGCGACCGGACTGCCGCTGCTCCTGCGCGGCGGCGTGGGCATGATGCCGGAGCTCTTCGCACGGCTCGTGCAGCAGCCGAGCACGCCGTGGGTCACGGCGAGCGCCGCGCTCGCCGAGTCGCCGCAGGACGTGCTCACGCAGGCCGGCGGCGGCGTGCTGTTCGTCGAGGAGCTCGCGGCGCTGTCGCGGGCGGCGCAGCGCGGCCTGACGCTCGCCCTGGAACGCGCCGAGCGCAGCAAGGTGCGGGTCGTCTCCTTCACCGCCGAGGACCCGGAGGCGCTGGTCGCCGAGCGCGGCTTCGACGCCGACCTCCTCGCGCGCCTCTCGGGCGTCGTGCTGCGGCTGCCGGCGCTGCGCGAGTTCGCGGAGGACATCCCCGAGATCGCCGCGCTCATGCTCGCGCAGCTCGTCGAGGCGCGCGTCGCCCCGCCGCGGCGCTTCTCCACCGCGGCGCTCAACGCGCTGCGGCAGGCGGCGTGGCCGAGGAACCTGGAGTCGCTCGCACAGGCCGTGCGGTCCGCGGCGCTGACGGCCCTCGACGACGAGATCGGCGCGCAGGACGTGGAGCGAGTGCTCGGGTCTGTGCCGCCGCCGGCCGAGGCTTCCGGGATCCCGCTCGACCAGCCGCTGCGCGAGGCGCGCGAGGCGTTCGAGCGCGCCTACCTCGAGCATCACCTCGCGCGCGAGCAGGGCTCGATCGCGCGGGTCGCAGAGCGTAGCGGGCTTGAGCGGACGCACCTCTACCGGAAATTGAAGCAGCTCGGCATCGGGCTCGCGCGCAAGGAGGAGTGACGCCGCCCGCGCGCGGCGCCGCTCCCGGCGGCGCGGAAACGGCCTACAATCCGCGCGCCTCAAGAGTAGCGGGGACCCCCGATTGAAGATCGTCATCCTGGGCGCCGGGCAGGTCGGCTCGACCGTCGCCGAAACGCTCGTCTCCGAGGCGAACGACATCACCGTCGTCGACCTCGACCCCGAGCGCCTGAAGAACCTGCAGGACCGCCTCGACCTGCGCACGGTCGTCGGTAGCGCCGCCCAGCCGTCCGTGCTGGTCGCGGCCGGCATCGAGGACGCCGACCTCGTCATCGCGGTCACCCAGTCGGACGAGACGAACTTGGTCGCCTGCAGGCTGGCGGCGGTGCTGTTCAACGTGCCGACGCGGGTGGCGCGCATCCGCTCGTCCGACTTCATCGAGGACGAGAAGGTGCTCGGCCCGGAAGGCTTCGCGGTGGACTACACCATCGTGCCCGAGCAGGTGATCACCGACTACATCGTGAAGCTCGTCGAGTTCCCGGAGGCGCTGCAGGTGCTCGAGTTCGCCGACGGCGAGGTGAGCCTGGTCGCGGTGCGCGCCTTCGAGGGCGGGCCACTCGTCGGCCAGCCGCTCTCGGAGCTGCGGCGGCACGTGCCGAAGGTCGACGCGCGCGTGGCGGCGATCTTCCGCGGCGACCGGCCGATCGCCCCGGAGGGCGACACCGTGATCGAGGCGGGCGACGAGGTCTTCACGCTGGCCGCGAGCGAGCACATCCGCGAGGTGATGCGCGAGCTGCGGCGCATGGACAAGCCGGTGCGGCGGGTGATGATCGCCGGCGGCGGCAACATCGGCCTGCGGCTCGCCCGCGCGCTCGAGCGCGAATACGTCGTGAAGATCCTCGACCGCAACAAGCGCCGCTGCGAGTTCCTCTCCACCCGGCTCTCCCGCGCCCTGGTGCTGCAGGGCGACGCGACCGACGAGAGCCTGCTCGAGAGCGAGAACGTGGACGAGATGGACCTGTTCGTCGCCGTCACCAACGACGACGAGAACAACATCATGTCGTGCCTGCTCGCCAAGCGCATGGGGGCGCGGCGCGTGGTCGCGCTCATCAACCGGCGCGCCTACGCCGATCTGCTCGAGGCCGGCCGCCTCGACGTCGCGATCTCGCCGGCGCAGATCACCATCGGCACGCTGCTGCAGCACATCCGCCGCGGCGACGTGACGCGCGTGCACTCGCTCCGGCGCGGCGCCGCCGAGGCGCTCGAGGCGATCGTCCACGGCGACCGCGAGTCCTGCAAGGTCGTGGGTCGCCGCATCGAGGAGATCGAGCTGCCCAAGGGCGCGACCATCGGCGCGATCGTGCGCGGCAAGGAGGTGCTGATGGCGCACCACGACACCGTGGTGCAGCCCGAGGACCACGTGATCGTCTTCGTCACCAACAAGAAGACCCTGCCGAAGGTCGAGAAGCTCTTCCAGGTCGGCGCGCGGTTCCTGTAGGCGCGCCCGCGATGGTCCGCGTCCTCCCGGTCCTGCACGTGCTGTCGGCCGTGATCGCCATCTTCGGCCTCACGATGCTCGTGCCGCTCGCGGTGTCGCTCGCGATCGGCGACGGGGCGAGCTGGGCCTACGACGAGGCGATGCTGGTCACGTTCGCGGCGGGCGCGGCCCTGTGGGGCGCGACGCGCGGGCACAAGCGCGAGCTGCAGATCCGCGACGGGTTCCTGCTCGTCTCGCTCGTCTGGACGGTGCTGCCGGCGTTCGCGACCATCCCGCTCATGGTCGCGATCCCGGGGCTTTCCTTCACCGATGCGTACTTCGAGTCGGTTTCGGGCCTCACCACGTCCGGGGCCACCGTGCTCACCGGGCTCGACCATCTCCCGCAGTCGCTCAACGTCTGGCGTACCCAGCTCGTCTGGATGGGGGGCATGGGCGTGGTCGTGCTCGCGGTGGCCATCCTGCCGCTCCTGGGCGTCGGCGGCGCGCAGGTGTTCAAGGCCGAGACGCCCGGCCCGATGAAGGACCAGAAGCTCACCCCGCGCATCGCGCAGACGGCCAAGGGGCTCTGGCTCGTGTACGGGCTGATCACCGCGGCCTGCCTCCTCGCGTTCAAGTGGGCCGGCATGACCTGGCTCGACGCGCTGATCCATTCGTTCAGCACCATGGGCCTCGGCGGCTTCTCCTCGCACGACGCGAGCTTCGCCTGGTTCGATTCGGCGAGGATCGACTACGTCACCGTGGTGTTCATGCTGATCGCCGGCATCAACTTCGGGACGCACTTCCTCTTCTTCCGGAGCCGCAGCCTCGGCGTCTATCGCCGCGACCCCGAGGCCCTGCCCTTCCTAGCCGTCGCGGTGGGCAGCGGGCTCTTCATCGCGCTGTTCCTGCTCGAGCACCGCGTGTACGAGGACTTCCCGACCGCGCTGCGCTACGCGCTCTTCAACGTGGTCTCGATCGCGACGACGACCGGATTCGCCTCGACCGACTTCTCGCTGTGGCCGATCTTCGCGCCGGTGTGGATGCTCTTCCTCTCCTCGTTCGCGACCTCGTCGGGTTCCACCGGCGGCGGCATCAAGATGATCCGCGCGAAGCTGCAGGTCATGCAGGCCTGGCGCGAGCTGCGCCGCATCGTCCACCCGCGGGCGCTGATCCCGGTGAAGCTCGGCGGCCAGCCGGTCGAGAACAACATCATCTTCGCCGTGCTCGCGTTCATGCTGATGTACGGCGCGACCATGATCGTGGCGACGATGCTGCTCACCTTCACCGGCCTGGACATCGTCAGCGCCTTCTCGGCCGTGATCGCCTGCATCAACAACATGGGCCCCGGCCTCGGCGAAGTCGGGCCCGCGTCGAACTACCAGGGCCTGTCCGACTTCCAGACCTGGGTCTGCACCGCGACCATGCTCCTCGGCCGCCTCGAGCTCTTCACGCTGCTCGTGGTGTTCACGCCGGGCTTCTGGCGGCAGTAGCCGGCGCGGTGCGCGTCCCGGCGAACCTGGTCACGGGTTTCCTCGGTGCCGGGAAGACCACGGCGATCCGGCAGCTCCTCGCGCACCGCCCGGCGCGCGAGCGCTGGGCGGTGCTCGTCAACGAGTTCGGCGAGCTCGGCATCGACGGCGCAGTGCTCGCTGCGGACGGCGGCGTCGCCGTGCGCGAGGTCGCGGGCGGCTGCGTCTGCTGCACCGGGAACGTCCCGATGCGGGTGGCGCTCACCCAGCTCCTGCGCGTCGCCCGTCCGCAGCGGCTCCTCGTCGAGCCGACCGGGCTCGGGCACGCCGCAGGCGTGTTCGGTGCGCTCGAGGGTGACGGACTCGCGCCGCACCTCGAGCCGGCTGCGGTGCTCTGCGTCGTCGATCCGCGGCAGGCCGCCGATCCGCGCATCGCCGCGAGCGGCGCGTTCCGCGACCAGCTCGCGCTCGCCGACGTGGTCGTGATCAACAAGCGCGACATCGCGACGCCCGCCGAGCTTGCGGCGGCGCGCCGCCTCGCGGCATCGCTCTCGCCCGCGTGCGTCGTCGTGGAAACCGAGCGCAGCGCGCTCGACCCGGTGCTCCTCGCGCTCCCCCACGCGGGGCGCGCCGGCACGGGCACCGGGCACGCGGCGCCGGAGCGGTCGTGGAGCGTCCGCTTCCCGCCGGAAGCGGTGTTCGATCGCGCACGGCTCGGCACGCTCTTCGTGGGCTTGAACGCGCCGGGCGGGACGCGGGTTCCCGGCCTCCTGCGCGCGAAGGGGGTTTTCCGCGTCGGTCGCGAGGCGGTGCTCGCGGACTGGGCGGGCGGGCAGTCCGAGTTGCGGGAAGCGCCGTGCGGACGTGACAGCCGCGCGACCTTCGTCGCTGCCGCGGACGCGGATCCGGACTGGGGCGAGGTGGCTGCGGCGCTCGATGCCGCGGCGTTACCGGGCGAGCAGGCGGAACGAGCCGAGGAAGAGCTCGGCGTCGGCCTTCGCCGCGGCGTCCTCGCGCGCGACGACGGCGAGCTGATATAGCCGGTCGCCGACGGCATAGACCCGGCCCGCCACGAAGTAGTCGGCGTCCCGGACGCGGCCGCGTGCCCGGAAGTCGACGCCGCGCTGGCCGTCGAGCATCACCTCGGCTTGCGCCGTGATCCGTCCGTCGACGTTCGCGACGAGCGCGTCGCGCGTCGCCGCCATGCGGCGTGCCCGCGCCTCCGGGCTCGCCCCCGGCGGGAAATCGGCGTAGCCGGCGCCGAACGCCAGCCCGTCGGCGTGGACCGAGAACATGCGCATGGTCACCTCGGCACCGTCGATGACGACGGCGCGGGCTTCGCTTCGCGGCTTGCCCGGAAGCAGCACGGCGAAGCCGCCTTCCGGCGAGCTCACCTCGCGCCAGTCGAGCGGCGGCGAGCACGCCACGGCGAGCGCTGCGAGCGCGGCGACGGCCAGGGCGAGCGCACGCATCTCAGTCCCGCCGCGCGAGGTAGCGCGCGTCGCTGAACGTGGCGACCCAGGTCGGGCGATAGACGACCATCAGCGAGACGAGCATTCCGGAGAGCGTCCCCTCGCCGAAGCCGAGCATCAGGAGCATGGGCAGCAGGTCCTCGCCGGCGTAGGCGGTTCCCGGCGCGATCAGCGCGACGAGCGCCGCGTCGGCGACGCCGGCCGCGGCCATCGCGAGCGCGCCGCCGAGGAACGCGACCACGAAGATGTAGATGAAATAGTTCGGCGGCAGCTTCGCTTCGGCGAACCGCAGCATCGCCCAGGTGACGCCGACCGGCACCGCGGCCGAGAGCAGCACGTGCGCCGGGTACGTCGCCCATGACGCGGCGGTCGCGGCGGTGACCGCGGCGCCGGCGAGCGCGAGCGTCACGAAACCGAGCGCGGGCCCGAACATCAGCGTCGCGATGGTCGCGCCGAGGAGGTGGATGCGCACGCTCGCGCCGACGCCGCCGGCGATCGACCAGAGGAGCGCCAGCGCGACGATGGCGCCGAGCCACACGTGGCTCTGCTCGCCGTCCGTGAGCCGCCGCCACGGCGCGCGCCAGGCGGCGGCCGCGAGGAGGGCCGCGAGGACCGCTGTGAGCAGCCAGACGAGCCAGGGCGGGAGCAGCTCGGCGGGGATCGACATCGCTCTGGCGGCCCGCTCAGGCAGGCGCGAGGGCGAGGACCGCGTCGCCCACGCTGAACGCGCCGGGCGCGATCACCCGCGCGGCGATGCCGCCGTGGCCGCGCATCGCGTTGTAGCCGCCGGGACCGAGCGCGTCTTCCATGCGCGAGCAGGGGTGGCAGGGTGCGGCGTATTCCAGCACGGCTGCGCCCACGTGGAAGCGGCGCCCCTTGAGGGCGGAGAGGTTCAGCCCCGACACGACGACGTTGCGGCGCACGAGCGCGGGATCGAGGCGGTCGCGCCGAAGCAGCGCGGCCACGGCGTCGAGGTGCTCGGCCTGGATCAGCGTGACCTCCCGCCGGCCGCCTGCGTAGTGGTCGCCCACGAGCCCGCCATCGATGGCCACCGCCCGTTCGACCGCCTCGACCGGCGCGAGCCGCGCGGGCCGCACGCCGATCCAGGCCACGCGCCCGGGGTGCGGGAAGGCCGCCAGGAGGCGGTCGAGATGCGCGTCGGTCATCGCTTTGCGACCGGCCGGCTCGCGCCGTGGTTCCGTCGTTTCGCCGGGCGCGTGACCCGCGCGGCGCGGGTCACTTCACGGCGACGACGGCGATCTCGACCAGCATGCGCGGATCGGCGAGCTTCGCCTCGACGGTCGCGCGCGCCGGCAGGTTCGCCGGGTCGACCCACGCCTTCCAGACTTCGTTCATCGCCTCGCGGTTGCGGATGTCGGAGAGCCAGATGTTCGCCGACACGATCTTCGACTTGTCGGTGCCGAAGTGCGCGAGCGCCCGGTCGATCTGCGCGAGCACCTGCCGCGTCTGGCCACGGATGTCCTGGCTGGGGTCGTCCGCGACCTGTCCGGCCGTGAACACGAAGCCGTTCGTTGCGACGGCGTCGGCGAGGATGCCGCCGTGAGGATTCAGTCGGGAGATCGTCATCGCTCGTTCCTTCGTCTTCGTTCAGGTCTCGTAGGCGAGCGCGGGCGCGAGCCAGCGCTCGGTCCGGGCGAGGTCGGTGCGCTTGCGCCGCGCGTAGTCCTCCGCCTGGTCGCGGTCGATCTTGCCCACCGAGAAGTAGCGCGCCTCGGGGTGGGAGAAGTAGAAGCCCGCGACGCTCGCCGGCGGCCACATCGCGAAGCTCTCGGTCAGCGTGATGCCGACCGCCGGCGCGTCGAGGAGCTCGAAGAGCGGGCCCTTCTCGGTGTGGTCGGGGCAGGCGGGGTAGCCCGGCGCCGGCCGGATGCCGCGGTAGCGCTCCGCGATCAGCGCCTCGCTGGTGAGCGACTCCTCGGCGGCGTAACCCCAGAACTCCTTGCGCACGCGCTCGTGCAGGCGCTCGGCGAAGGCCTCCGCGAGCCGGGCGGCGAGCGGCTTCAGCATGATCGCCCCGTAGTCGTCGTGCGCCGCCTCCAGCGACTTCACGCGCTCCTCGCAGCCGATGCCCGCCGTGACGGCGAAGGCGCCGATGTAGTCCTTCAGCCCCGAGGCCTTGGGCGCGACGAAGTCGGCGAGGCACCGGTTCGCGCGGTCGGCGGCCTTCTTCGTCTGCTGGCGCAGGTTGTGGAACACCATGGCGACCTCGGTGCGCGACTCGTCGGTGTAGATCTCGATGTCGTCGCCGACCGAGTTCGCCGGGGCGAGCACGATCACACCGTTCGCCGTGAGCCACTTCTCGCGGACGATGCGTTCGAGCATCGCCCGGGCATCGGCGAGCAGGTTGCGCGCGGCCTCGCCGACGGCCGGGTCGTCGAGGATCTTCGGGTAGGACCCGGCGAGGTCCCAGGTCTGGAAGAACGGCGTCCAGTCGATGTAGCGGACGAGCTCCGCCAGGTCGTAGTCGCGGAAGGCCGTCCGGCCCGGGACTTTCGGGCGCGGCGGCACGTAGCCCGACCAGTCGATCGGGGTGGCGTTGGCGCGCGCCTCGGCGAGCGTCACGAGCGCCTCGCCCTTCTTCGCCGCGTGCTGCGCGCGGATCCGCTCGTAGTCGGCGCGCACGTCGGCCGCGAACTTCGCGCGGGTCTCGGCGGAGATCAGGCTCTGCGCCACGCCGACCGAGCGCGACGCGTCCGGAACGTAGACCACAGGGCCGGAGTAGTGCGGCGCGATCTTCACCGCCGTGTGCACGCGCGAGGTGGTGGCGCCGCCGATGAGCAGCGGGACGCGGAAGCCCTCGCGCTCCATTTCGCGGGCGACGTGGGCCATCTCCTCGAGCGAGGGCGTGATCAGCCCCGAGAGCCCGATCACGTCGGCGTCTTGCTCGCGCGCCGTGTCGAGGATCTTGCGCGCGGGAACCATCACCCCGAGGTTCACCACCTCGAAGTTGTTGCACTGGAGCACCACCGCGACGATGTTCTTGCCGATGTCGTGGACGTCGCCCTTCACCGTCGCGAGCACGATCCTGCCCTTCGCGGTCGTGTCGCCCGAGGCGCGCTTCTCCGCCTCGATGTAGGGGACGAGGTGCGCGACCGCCTGCTTCATCACGCGCGCCGACTTCACCACCTGGGGCAGGAACATCTTCCCGGCGCCGAAGAGGTCGCCGACGATGTTCATGCCGTCCATCAGCGGCCCTTCGATCACCTGGATCGGCCGCTCCGCCTGGCGGCGCGCTTCCTCCGTGTCCTCGACCACGTACGTGTCGATGCCGTGCACCAGCGCGTGCGCGAGGCGCTCGGCGACCGTACCCTGCCGCCAGGCGAGATCCTCCTCCTTCGCCCTGCCGCCCGACTTCACCGTCTCGGCGAACTTCACCAGCCGCTCGGTCGCGTCCGGGCGGCGATTGAGGATCACGTCCTCGACCCGCTCGAGCAGGTCCTTCGGGATCTCGTCGTAGACGCCGATCTGGCCGGCGTTGACGATGCCCATGGTGAGGCCCGCGCGGATCGCGTGGTAGAGGAACGCCGTGTGCATCGCCTCGCGGACCGCGTCGTTGCCGCGGAAGGAGAACGAGAGGTTGGAGATGCCGCCCGAGACCTTGGCGTGCGGCAGGTGCGCGCGGATCCAGCGCGTGGCCTCGATGAAGTCGATGCCGTAGCTCGCGTGCTCCTCGAGACCGGTCGCGACCGCGAAGACGTTCGGGTCGAAGATGATCTCCTCGGGCGGAAAGCCGACCTCGTTCACCAGGATCTCGTAGCTCCGCCGGCAGACCTCCCGGCGGCGCGCGAGCGTGTCGGCCTGGCCCTGCTCGTCGAACGCCATGACGACCACGGCCGCGCCGTAACGGCGCGCGAGCCGCGCCTGGCGCACGAACGCGTCGCGGCCCTCCTTGAGGGAGATGGAGTTGACGATCGGCTTGCCCTGCACGCACTTCAGGCCCGCCTCGATGACCGACCACTTCGAGCTGTCGATCATCACCGGCACGCGCGAGATGTCGGGCTCGGCGGCGGCGAGGTTGAGGAAGGTGACCATGGCGCGCTCGGAGTCGAGCATCGCCTCGTCCATGTTGACGTCGATCACCTGCGCCCCGTTCTCCACCTGCTGTCGCGCCACCGCGAGCGCCTCGGTGTAGTTGCCCGCGAGGATGAGGCGCGCGAAGGCCTTCGAGCCGGTGACGTTGGTGCGCTCGCCGACGTTCACGAAGAGCGAGCCCTCGCCGATGTTGCACGGCTCGAGCCCGGCGAGGCGCAGCGCGCGCGGCAGTGCCGGCACCTTGCGCGGCGGCAGGCCGGAAACGGCGTCCGCGATGGCGCGGATGTGCTCCGGCGTCGTGCCGCAGCAGCCGCCGACGACGTTGAGCAGCCCCGACCGGCCGAACTCGCCGAGCAGGCCCGCCGTGTAGTCGGGCGTCTCGTCGTAGCCGGTTTCCGAGAGCGGGTTCGGCAGCCCCGCGTTCGGGTAACAGCAGACGAACGTGTCGGCCACGTTGGCGAGCTCCTCGATGTACGGGCGCATCAGCTTCGCGCCCAGCGCGCAGTTGAGCCCGACGGTGAAGGGCGCCGCGTGCCGCACCGAGTTCCAGAACGCCTCCGGCGTCTGCCCGGTGAGCGTGCGGCCGGAGGCGTCGGTGATCGTGCCGGAGATCATCACCGGGAGCCTCTGCCCGGCCTCTTCGAAGCAGCGCTGCAGGGCGAAGATCGCCGCCTTCGCGTTCAGCGTGTCGAAGATCGTCTCGACGAGGATGATGTCGGCGCCGCCCGCGATGAGCCCGGCGAGCGCGTCGGCGTAGGCGGCGGCGAGCTCGTCGAAGGTGATGTTGCGGTAGCCCGGGTCGTTGACGTCGGGCGAGATCGACGCGGTCTTGTTCGTCGGCCCGAGCACTCCCGCCACGAAGCGCGGCTTTTCCGGCGTCCTGGCCGTCCACGCGTCGGCAGCCTCGCGCGCGAGCTTCGCCGCGGCGAAGTTGAGCTCGCGCACGAGCGGCTCCATGCCGTAGTCGGCCATGGAGGGCGCGTTGGCGTTGAACGTGTTGGTCTCGACGATGTCCGCGCCCGCGGCGAGGTACTGCTCGTGGATCGAGCGGATGATCGCGGGCTGGGTGAGCACGAGCAGATCGTTGTTGCCCCTCACGTCCTGCGGCCAGTCCGCGAAGCGGCTGCCTCGGTACTGCGCCTCCGTGAGCCGGTGCGCCTGGATCATGGTGCCCATCGCGCCGTCGAGGACGAGGATCCTCTCGGTCGCGAGCGCGCGGAGCTCTTCGGTTCGGTCGGGACGCATCGGGGCGCGGCAGTGGAAAACGAAAAAACCCGATCAGCCTGCTCCAGGCCAAACGGGTTTCCCTCGCTTTAGCCGTATTTGTTTGTCACGCCGGCCGCTCGGGCCGGCGGGCGCCCGCAAGCTGAAGCCTCAAATCGGCGCCGGCGCAACACGGTACCGGCAATCAAAATCTTTGTCAATCAATGGGTTGGTTTTTTGGCGCGCCCGAATTGTTGCAGTGCGTTGACGCAGATCAAGTTTTTCCCGGCGCCGGCTCATAGCTTCGGCAGTGGACGGTTTCGCTACACCCTCCACAACCCCTCCAGGGAGATCCCGAAGATGAAGAAGGCCCTTGCCATCACCGCGCTCGCCGCCACGCTCGCCGTGCCGTCGTACGCATTCGCCCAGCAGGCCGACGGCCCGTGGCTCGTGCGGCTGCGCGCGATCAACATCAACCCGAACACGAGCAACGGCCAGTCGGGCGCGTTGCCCGCGGACAGCGTGGACATCAACGACCGCTGGGCGCCGGAAGTCGACGTGAGCTACTTCTTCACGCCGAACGTCGCGCTCGAGCTCGTGCTCACCTATCCGCAGAAGCACGACGTGAGCGTGAACGGCATCGGCGACATCGGCAGCATCAAGCAGATCCCGCCGAGCCTCTTCGCGCAGTACCACTTCGCGACCGGCACCGGGTTCAAGCCCTACGTCGGCGCCGGCATCACGTGGATGTACATCACGGACAACAACCTCAGCGTCCCCGGCGCCGGCTCGATCCTCGAAGTGAGGAAGAGCAACTGGGGCTTCGGGCTGCAGGCGGGCGTGGACTACGCGCTCACGAAGAATTGGTACCTCAACGCGGACGTGAAGTACATCTGGGTGTCGACCAAGCTCAGCGACACCGCGGGCCTCGGCATCAACACCGACCTCAAGGTGGATCCCTGGGTGTTCGGCCTCGGCGTCGGCTACCGCTTCTGAGCGTCTCGCGCGCCCACGGGACCCCGGCTCCGGCCGGGGTTTCTTTTTGGCCGTGCAGGGCGCGCGCTATACTCGACGCGCCCCTCTCGCGAAAGCCGCCCGCCGATGAAGCACCTCAAGCCCCGCGAAGCCCAGGAGTTCCTGCAGAAGCACCCGGACGCGCTCTTCATCGACTGCCGCAGCGAGATGGAATACCTCTTCGTCGGGCATCCGGTCGGCGCGCTGCACGTCGCGTGGAACGACGGCCCCGACTGGGAGGTGAACCCGCACTTCGTCGGCCAGGTGAAGCGGCTCGCCGGCACGAACCACGCCAAGCGTCCGATCGTGCTCATCTGCCGCAGTGGCAACCGCTCGGTGGACGCGGGGCTCGCGCTCGAGCAGGCCGGCTTCACCGACGTGTACAACGTGCTGCACGGCTTCGAGGGCGAGCTCGACGAGCAGCACCACCGCGGCACGAAGAGCGGCTGGCGCTTCGACGGCCTGCCCTGGGAGCAGTGCTGAGGGTGGCGGCGCGCGGTCCCGGATCCGGCATCCGGGAGGCAGGGCCCGGGATCGGCGCTTGAGGCGCACGCACGCCGCGCGCGACCCTCCCTGCCCCGCCTCGCGATCCGTCCGCACCCGATGCCCACCCGGCCCTACCCGCCGCTCGCGCTCGCCTTCACGGTGTGGGGGCTGGGCGCGGTGCTCTACCTCATCGGCTTCTTCCAGCGCGTCGCACCGGCGGTGCTGACACGCGAGCTCGCGGCGGAGTTCGCGCTCACCGCCGCCGCGCTCGGCAACCTGTCGGCCGTCTACTTCTACAGCTACGTCGCGATCCAGGTCCCGACCGGCGTGCTGGCGGACCGCTTCGGGCCGCGGCGCGTGCTCACCGCGGGCGCGGCGCTCGCCGCGGCGGGGACGTTCCTCTTCGCGGCGGCGGAGAGCCTGCCGCTGGTGCTCGCCGGCCGGTTCCTCATCGGCGCCTCGGTCGGGGTGGCGTTCGTGTCGATGATGAAGCTCTCGACGCACTGGTTCGCGCCGCAGCGCTTCGCGATGGTCGCCGGACTCGCGCTCGCCGCCGGGGTCGTCGGCGCGGTCAGCGCGGGGGCGCCCCTGCGCTGGCTCGCCGACGCGTTCGGCTGGCGCGGCGTGATGCTCGCCGCGGCCGCCGGCACCGCGGCGCTCGCGGCGGCCCTGTGGTTCGTCGTCCGGGACGACCCGGCCGAGCGCGGCTTCGCGAGCTTCATCACCGCACCGAGGAGCGACCGGCCGGCGCACTCCATGCTCGGCGGGATCCGCCGCGTGCTCGGCGAGCGCAACGTCTGGTTGATCTTCGTCGTGAACGGCGGCATCTCGGGGCCGTCGCTCACCTTCGCGGGCCTCTGGGGCGTCCCGTTTCTCGTCACGCACTATGGGTTGTCGACGGCGACGGCGGCGCTCATCACTTCGCTGAGCCTGCTCGCCTGGGCGGTCGCGGGCCCGTTCGTCGGGCACTTCTCGGATCGCATCGGCGAGCGCAAGCCGCTCTACGTGCTGGGCGCGGTCCTGGCGATGCTCGGCTGGGCGACGGTCTTCCTCGTGCCCGGCCTGCCGCTCGCGGTGCTGGTGGCGGTGCTCGTCGCGACCGGCGTCGCCTCCGCCGTGGTGATGATCGGGTTCGCCTACGCGAAGGAGTCGGCGCCCATGGCGCTCGCCGGCACCACGGGCGGCGTGATCAACATGGGGAACATGCTCGGCGGCATGCTGATGCAGCCCGCGGTCGGCTGGGTGCTCGACCGCTTCTGGGCGGGCGAGGCGGCGAACGGCGCCCGCGTCTATTCGTTCGAGGCCTACCGCGCGGGTTTCTCGCTGCTGCTGCTCTGGCTCGAGCTCGCGGTCGTGCTCGCCCTCTTCACGCGCGAGACCCACGCGCGCCAGCGGCATTGATCGGGGGTCAGAGGACAGAAGACAAAGGACAGAGGACAGAACGAGAAAGCCCTCGATCCTCGGTCCTGGATCCTAGTTCATCATCCTCACGAGCCACAACGTGAGGATCGGGAACATGAGCAGCAGCGTGAGCCGCACCGCGTCGGAGACGAGGAACGGCACCACGCCGCGGTAGGTCTCGGCCATCGGCACGTCCTTCGAGAGGCTGTTGATCACGTACACGTTGAGGCCCACCGGGGGCGCGATCAGGCCGACCTCGACGATCGACAGCACCAGGATCCCGAACCAGATCGCCTTCTCGCTCGGGCCGAGCCCCCAGAGGTCGAGGCCCATGATCGCCGGGAAGAGCACCGGGATCGTGAGCATCAGCATCGCGAGCTCGTCCATCACCATGCCGAGCAGCACGTAGAAGACGAGCACCGCCGCGACGATCGCGACCGGCGGCAGCCCGAGGTGCGTCACCGTGTCGGCGAGCTTTCCCGGCATCTGCGAGAGCGCCAGCGCCGCGTTCAGCATGTCGGCGCCGAGGAAGATCATGAAGATCATGCCGGTGGTCGCGGCCGTGCCGTAGAACGCGAGCTTCGTCTTCTCCACGGTCAGCTCGCGCTTGAGCAGCGCCGTGAGAAAAGTGCTCGCGGCGCCGACGGCGGCCCCTTCCGTCGGGGTGAACACGCCGCCGTACATCCCGCCGAACACCACGAGGAAGATCACCACCACCGGCCAGACGTCCTTCGCGCTCTCGCGCACCTCGGCCGGCGAGAAGGTGCGCGACTCCGGCGCATAGCCGGGCTTCAGGCGCACGTAGATGGCGATCGCGGCGAGGTAGCCGATCGCGGCGATGATCCCCGGGATGAATGCGGCCGCGAAGAGCTTGGCGATGTTCTGCTCGGCGAGGATCGCGTACACGACGAGCGGCACCGACGGCGGGATCAGGATGCCGAGCGTTCCGCCCGCCGCGAGCGTGGCGGTCGAGAGCCGCCCGGAGTAGTGGTAGCGGCGCATCTCCGGCAGCGCCACCTGCGCGACGGTCGCGGCGGTCGCCACCGACGAGCCCGAGACCGAGCCGAACGCCGCGCAGGCGATCACGGCGGCCATCGCCATGCCGCCGCGGAAGTGCCCCACGACCGCGTTCGCGAACCGGAAGAGCGCGGCGGAGAGCCCGCCCTGCGTGGCGAACTGGCCCATCAGCAGGAAGAGCGGGATCACCGACAGGTCGTAGACCGAGAGCCGCGCCCACGCCGTGCCCTTCAGGTAGTTGAGCAGCGCCGCCTCGTTCGCCAGCGCGACATAGCCGACCGCGCCCGGGATGAACATCGCCACCGCGATCGGCACGCGCAGCGCCATCAGCGCGAGCATGGCCACGAAGAGCAGGACGCCGACGGTGGTGGGGCTCACGCGCGTCTCCAGTCCTGCACCGCGGTGCGGATCGCGACGAGCACCGTGAGCACGAGCCCCGGCACCATCAGCGCGTAGCCGTACCAGAGGGGTACGCCGATGATCATCGAGGTCTCGCCGGCCGCCTTCACCGTGGCGGCGCCCAGCGTGGTGCGCCATGCGAACAGGGCGAGCATCCCGGCGAGGCAGAGGTTGCCGAACGCGTCGAGGACCGCTTGGAGCGAGGGGTTCAGCTTGGCGGTGAAGAAGTCGACGATGATGTTGTTGCGCTGCAGCTGGGTGAAGGGCAGGAAGGACGCGATCGCCACTGCGGCGCCGATCTGCACCAGCTCGAAGTCGCCGAGGATCGGCTTGCCAGCAAGCCACCGGCCGAGGATGCTCGCCACCGACAGCGCCGTGACCCCCACGAGGATCGCCCCGCCGGCGAGCGCGAACAGCTTGGCGAGCTTCTCGAGCAGCCAGCCCGCCCCGCGCGCGCCCGGTTCCAGGTCCTCTTTCGCCATCGCTCCCCCCAAGCCCTCCCCGCAGGCCTTCGGCCGCGCGCCGCGCAGTCTACAGCGGCGTCCGGCCCCGTCGCGGCGCGAGTGTGCGCCCCGTCCGGTTCCCGAGAAAGCCGTATCGGGACACTACCAGCTATGCGCCCGCGGCATGGGCGGCCAGCGACGGGACCGGCGACCGCGGCGATGCGGAGCGCGCCAAGGACCGTCGCTGGGGGCGACGCCGGACGAGCGGGGGGCAAAGCGCCGCGGCCTCGGCCCGCCTCCTCGAACCCTTCCGTCCGCGGTCCTCGCGTCCTCCGCGCCCTCGGCGTCGCGGCCCTCGCTCAGCGCGCCGGCGCGGCGGGAAAAAAAAGCCCCGGCAGCGCCGGGGCTCGCGGACACGCTCGGGGCGCGCTCAGAGCGGCTTGATGTTCACCGCCTGTTCGCCCTTCGGTCCCGTCGTGATCTCGAACGAGACCCGCTGGTTTTCCTTGAGGCTCTTGAACCCCTTGCCTTCGATCGCCGAGAAATGCGCGAACACATCCTTGCCGCCGCCGTCGGGCGTGATGAACCCGAAGCCCTTGGCGTCGTTGAACCACTTCACCGTACCTGTAGCCATGTCGACTCTTCCGAAAGATGAACGAAAAACGGGCGATCGCCCGGGCGCGAGAACTTCAAGGGGAAGAGAACTGACGACCTGGGGTCGGCCGCAGGGCGCGGCCCGTTCGGACGAGTGGTTTCACCGCATGACGCTCTGGCGCGGCCTGTATACACGACTCGCCCGGAGCCGTCCAGCGAAATCTCGCGCCCGCCGCCTGGCGGCCCGGGACATCGCGCGCGGGCAGGGTCGCGAAGTAGAATTCCGGCGTCCGGGGCCCCCCGCCCCGGCGACCAGCATCCCGGCCGCGCCCCGGCCCCGGGGCGGCGCGGAGGAAGGATCGGATGGCGAAGGAAGAAACGATCGAAATGGAAGGCACCGTCGAGGAGGTGCTGCCCGACACCCGGTTCCGCGTGACCTTGGAGAACGGCGCCAGCGTGATCGCGTACGCGTCGGGCAAGATGCGCAAGCACCGCATCCGCATCCTCGCCGGCGACAAGGTCACCGTCGAGATGACCCCTTACGACCTCACCAAGGCGCGCATCAGCTTCCGTCACAAGGATGAGCGCCCCGCGCCCACCGGCGCGCCGCCGCCGCGCCGCCGCTGAGCCGGCGCGGCGAAACGACAACGGGGCCCGCGGGCCCCGTTGTGTTTTGCCGAAGCGGGCCGGCTCCCGCGGCGGCCCGGCCGCCTCACTTCGAGTTCTTGGCGATCAGGTCCTTGGCGCTCTTCAGGAGGGCGGCGCCGTCGAGGCCCTTGCCGTTCATCTCCTTCACCCAGTCGTCGTCCACCTGGGCGGAAGCTTTCTCCCAGTTGGCGAGCTCGGACGCCGGGATCATGTAGATCGTGTTCCCGCGCTCGACGGCGAGCTTGCGGCCGGCGGCGTCGGCTTCGAGGAACACCTTGCCGACCCACGCGGACGCATCGGGGCCCGAGTTCGCGTCGATCACCTTCTTCAGGTCCGCGGGCAGGCCGTCGTATTTCGCCTTGTTCATGGCGAAGATGAACACCGAGGTGTAGAGGGCGGGACGCGACGGGTCGGTCTCGCTGTGGAACTTGACGAGCTCCTGCAGCTTGATCGCGGGCACGACCTCCCAGGGCACGACGGCGCCGTCGATGACGCCCTTCGACATCGCCTCGGGCACCTGCGGGACCGGCATGCCGACCGGGGTCGCGCCGACCGACGCGATCAGCTTGTTGGTGAGCCGCGTCGGCGCGCGCACCTTCATGCCCTTGAGGTCGCCGAGGGTCCTCACCTGCTTGTCGCGGGTGTGCAGGTAACCGGGGCCGTGCACGTGGAAGAGGATCGGGTGCACGTCCTTGAACCCGTCCTTCGCCGCCGGGTTCGCCTGCACGAACTCCCAGAGGGCGCGGCTCGTCGCCTCGGCGTTGGTCATCGTGAACGGCAGCTCGAACACCTCGACGGCCGGGAAGCGTCCGGCGGTGTAGCCCGGCAGCGTCCAGACGACGTCGGCGACGCCGTCCTTCACCTGGTCGTACAGCTGCGGCGGCGTGCCGCCGAGCTGCATCGAGGGGAAGATCTGGCACTTCAGCCGGTTGTTCGATTCCTTCGCGATCTTGTCGCACCAGGGCTGGATGAATCGCTGCTGCGCCGCCGAGCCCGGCGGCAGGAAGTGCGACACCTTCAGCGTCACCTCCTGCTGCGCCCCGGCGGACGCGGAGACGGCGAGCGCCAGCGCCGCCAGGCCGAACTTCAGGGTCCTCATGAGTCTCTCTCCTCGGTCAGTGTTGAACGCCACGCGGCCTCGGGACCGCCTTATCGTTGTGCCTTGAGCTTCCGTGTGTCGCCCGGGCCGCCATGATGTCGCACGCCGCCGGGCGGCGCAAACGCCGCGTCGGCGCGGCGCGCGCCGTTCCCGCGGACCGGCGCCGCCTTCGCGGGGCCCCGGCCGGGCGGGGCCATGGCGCGCAGGACGTTCGCGCCGGTGCGCTCGACGTGCTGGCGCAGCAGCGCGGCGGCTTCCCCGGCCTTGCGCGCGAGCGCGGCGTCGAGGATCGCCCGGTGCTCGCCCAGGACGTTCCGGTCCAGGGGATTGCGGGCGAGGAAGAGCCGCCGGTAGCGGTCGGAGAAGTCGTTCAGCACCGCGCAGAACTGCAGGAGCACGGGCATGCCGCACGCCGCGATCAGCGCTTCGTGGAATTCCCGGTGCGCGCGCTCCCAGTCCTCCACGCGGGCGTCGCCCGGCGCGCGGCCGCTGCGCCCCTCGGCGCGCTCGAGCTTCGAGAGCCGGTGGAACACCGCGACCAGCCGCTCCTCCCACGCGTCGTCGCCGCGCCGGATCGACTCGGTGAGCGCGAACGGCTCGAGCTGGCAGCGCAGCGTGATCACCTCGGCGAGCCGCTCGCCGGACACCTCGGGCAGGCGATAACCGCGCTGGCGCTCGGCGAGGACGAGGCCCTCCGCCGCCAGGCGCGACAGGGCCTCGCGCAGCGGGCTCAGGCTGACGCCGAAGCGGCTGCGCAGGTCCTCCAGGTTGAGCTTCGCGCCGGGCGGGATCTCGCCGCGCAGGATCGCCGCGCGCAGCTCGCTGTCGAGCGCGTCGGCGATCGTCCGGGCGGCCGGCCCGCCCCTTTCGGTGCGCGGATTCACGCCCGCGAGTCTAGCCAAAGAATCGGTGCCGGACAATTTTTTCGACGTTGACAGGAAAATCGATTCTTCGTTAGGCTCGGCCGCGAGCCGTCGCCAGCCCGCGGGCGCGCCGGGGTCGAGACGCGCCGCCGGCGCGATCGGGCGAGCGATCCACACCAAGGAGGAGACACGATGAAGACCATGACGAGCCTCGCCCGCGCGGCGGCGGCCGCGGTCCTCGCGGCCGCGGGCGCGACCGCCGCGTTCGCGCAGGAGCCGGTGAAGATCGGCTATGCCATCGCCCGCACCGGGCCCTGGGCCGCGGGCGCGCAGGTGACGCAGGAGCCCAACTACATCCTGTGGGCCGAGCAGGTGAACGCCGCCGGCGGCCTCAACGTGAAGGGCACCAAGCGCAAGGTCGAGCTCGTCGCGCTGGACGACCGCAGCGAGACCGAGACGGTGGTGAGGAGCTACGAGAAGCTGATGGGCACCGACAAGGTGGACCTCATCCTGCCGCCGTGGGGCACCGGCGCGAACTTCGCGATCCTGCCGCTGGTGCAGAAGTACGGCTATCCGCTGCTCGCCCCGACCGCGACCGGGCGCAAGCTGCTGGAGCTCAAGAACCCGTACTTCTTCGCGCTCCTGCAGCAGCCGGACACGATGATGAACGCGCTCGCGGAGTACCTCACGGCGCGCAGCGTGAAGACGGTGGCCTTCATCTACGTGGACGAGCTCTTCGGTCTCGAGCAGGCGGGCGCCCTCGAGCGCTCGCTCAACGCCCGCGGCATCAAGATCGTCGAGAAGAAGAGCTATCCGCTCGGCGTGAAGGACCTGCAGCCGGTGCTGAACGACATCAAGGCGAAGAACCCGGACGCGTTCGTCGCGCTCTCGTACCCGCCCGACACGTTCCTGATCACCGGCCAGTCGAAGGCGATCGGCTTCAACCCGAAGGTCTTCTACACCGCGGTGGGCACCGCGTTCCCGGTGTTCCGCGACAAGTTCGGCCCGACCGCCGAGGGCGTCATGGGGCTCGGCACGTGGAACCCGAAGTCGGGCCCGGCGGCGAAGGCGTACTTCGACGCGCACGTGAAGCGCTGGAACAAGGAGCCCGACCGCTGGGCGAGCGCCCACGCGTGGGCCGGCCTGCAGATCCTCGAGCAGGCGGTGGCGAAGGTCGGGCTCGACCGCAAGGCGCTGCGCGACTACATCGCTGCGAACGAGTTCGACACCATCATCGGCAAGATCCGCTTCAAGAACGGCGAGAACGTGTCGACGCCCGGCGTGGTGAGCCAGTGGTCGGGCGGCGAGTTCGAGGTGGTGTGGCCGCCGGACCGCGCCACCGGCCCGGCGCTGTTCCCGAAGCAGCCCTGGAAGTAGCCGCGCAGGATCGCGACGGCCCCGCGGCGGCCCCCGCGGGGCCGTCGCCTTGTTGGCCCGGCCACGCACGATGTCCTTCTGGTTCGAGCTCGCCGCTTCGGGCCTGATCACCGGCGGCATCTACGCCGTGGTCGCGCTCGGCCTCAACCTGCAGTACGGGCTGATGCGCATCATGAACATCTCGCACGGCGAGTTCCTGATGCTCGGCGCCTACGCGACCTGGCTCGCGTACACCGTGCTCGGGGTGAACCCGCTCGTGTTCCTGCCCGCCGTCGCGGCGCTGCTGTTCCTCGCCGGTCTCGCCGTGTACGCCGTCTGCTTCCGGCCGCTCGCCGCCGGCGCGCCGAGCGTCGAGGTGTTCGAAGCGAGGAGCCTGCTCGTCGGCTTCGGCCTCATGTTCCTGGTGCAGAACGCGGCCTACCTCGCCTGGGGCGCCGACCTGCGCGGCTACTCTTTCCTCGCCGAGCCGGTCGAGCTCGGTGGCGCGCGCTTCACCGAGAACCGGCTCGTGGTGTTCGCCTTCGCGGTCGCGGCGAGCCTGGCGCTGCTCGCCGTGCTGCGCTTCACGCTCGTCGGCAAGGCGGTGCGCGCGATGATGCAGTCGCCGACCGGCGCGCAGCTCGTCGGCGTGGACACCGCCACGCTGCACCCGGTCGTGTTCGGCGCGGGCCTCGCGCTCGCGGGCGTGGCCGGGGCGCTGCTGTCGATGGTCTACGAGGTCTCGCCGTCGATGGGCGAGCCCTACACCGTGACGGCCCTGATCGTGATCACGCTCGGCGGGCTGGGCAGCGCCATCGGCTGCCTCGCCGGCGGCCTGCTGCTCGGGCTCGTGGAAGCCTTCGGCATGCACTTCACCAACCCGTCGCTGAAGATGCTGCTTTCCTACGGCGTCTTCATCGGCGTCCTGCTCGCCCGGCCCCGGGGCCTCTTCGCGCGATGAGCCCGCGCCGCGCCATCGCCGCGACCCTGGCCGCCGCCGCCGCCGTCGCGACCCTGCCGTGGCTCACGTCGGACTTCGCGCTGTCGCTCGCGCTCACCTGCGTGATGTACGCCGGGCTCACGGTGAGCTGGTCGATGTTCTCCGGCGTCACCAACTACCTCTCGCTCGCCACCGCGGCGTTCTTCGGCATCGGCGCCTACGTGACGGCCTGGGGGCTCGGCACGCTGCCGTATGCGCTGCTCGTGCCCACCGGGGGCCTCGTCGCAGCCGCATTCGCCGCGCTGTTCGGCGCAGCGGTGCTGCACCTGCGCGGGGCGTACTTCGCGGTCATCACGTTCGGCCTCGGGGAGCTGGTGCGCCACGCGATCACTTACTTCGAGAAGACCTACGCGCACACCGTCGGCCGGGTGATCGTCGACGTGCCCGGCTCGACCGCGGTGTTCCTCACGGTACTCGCGGTCTCGGCCGCCGCCGTCGTCACGGCGCTCGCGGTGCGCGCGAGCCGCTTCGGCCTCGCGCTCGCCGGCATCGGCTCCGACGAGGCGCGTGCCGAGACGCTCGGCGTGGGCGCTCGCCGCACCAAGGTGGCCGGCTTCGCCCTCTCGGCGTTCTTCGCCGGCGCGCTCGGCGCGGCGATGGCGGTGCGCTGGACCTACATCGAGCCGAACTCGGTGTTCAACCCGTTCATCGGCTTCCAGACGGTGCTCATCTCGATGGTCGGGGGCGCGGCGACGATCGCCGGACCGCTCGCGGCCTCGGTCGTCTTCAGTCTGCTCACCGAGTTTCTGCGGCTGCAGTTCCCCTACCTCTTCCTGATGCTGCTCGGCGCGCTCCTGATCGCGCTCGTGCTGTACCTGCCGGGCGGGCTCGCCTCGCTCGCGCCGGCGGTGCGCGCGTGGCTCGCGCGCCGCGCCGCGGGAGACGCCCGTGGCTGAGACCGTCGTCGCCGCCACCGACGTCACCGTGCGCTTCGGCGGGCTCGTGGCGGTGGACCACGTTTCGCTCGAGGTCGCGCGCGGCGAGCTGCTCGGCATCATCGGGCCCAACGGCGCGGGCAAGACGACCTTCTTCCATGCGCTCTCGGGCGTCGTGCGCCCGACCTCCGGGCGGCTCGTGGTGGCCGGCGACGACCTCACCGGGCGGCCCGCCCACGTGTTCGCGCGCCACGGCGTCGCGCGCACCTTCCAGACACCGCGGGTCTTCCGCGACATGACGGCCGAAGCGAATGTGCGCTTCGGCCTCGAGTTCGCGGGGCGCGGCCGGCCGGCCGGGCGGGACGCGTTCGCCGACGCGCGCTCGATCCTCGACTTCCTCGGCATCGGCGCCGCTGCGGGCGTGCCCGCCGGCGAGCTCACGCCCGCGCGGCAGCGCCTGCTCGAGATCGGCATGGCGCTCGGGGCGCGCCCGCGGGTGCTGCTGCTCGACGAGGTCGCCGCCGGCCTCACCGAGGCCGAGGTCGAGTCCACCGCGGCCCTGATCCGCCGCGTGCGCGACGAGCTCGGCATCGCGGTGGTCTGGATCGAGCACGCGGTGCGTGTCCTCATGCGCTTCGTCGAGCGCGTCGTGGTGCTGCACCAGGGCCGCAAGCTCGCCGACGGCACCCCCGGCGCGGTCGCCGCCGACCGGGACGTCGTCGAGGCCTATCTCGGGGAGGCGGTCATATGAGCGCGGCGCTCGCGGTGCGCGCGCTCGCCGCCGGCTATGGGCCGATCCGGGTGCTCGAGGGGCTCGACCTCGACGTCCGCGCGGGCCGGCTCACCGCGCTCGTCGGACCGAACGGCGCCGGCAAGACGACGCTGCTCAAGGCGATCACCGGGCTCATCGCGCGCTCGGGCGAGGTCGTGTTCGACGGGCAGGCACTGCCGCCCGCCTCGCCGGTGGCCGCGGTGAAGCGCGGCATCGCCCACGTGCCCGAAGGTCGCCAGCTCTTCCCGCTGATGACGGTCGCGGAGAACCTCGAGCTCGGCGGCTACCTCGCCGCGAAGGGCGAGCGCGCGGCGCGCATCGAGGAGGTGTACGCGGCCTTCCCGAAGCTCGCCGAGCGGCGCACGCAGCTCGCCGGCACGATGAGCGGCGGCGAGCAGCAGATGCTCGCCATCGGGCGCGCGCTGATGAGCCGCCCGCGGCTGCTCGTGCTCGACGAGCCCTCGCTCGGCCTCGCGCCGAAGATGGTCGAGGAGCTGCTCGCGATGGTGCGGCGGATCTGCGACCGGGGCGTCACGGTGCTGCTCGTGGAACAGAACGTCGCCAAGGCGCTCGCGATCGCCGAGGACGCCTACGTGCTGGAGCGCGGGCGCGTCGCGCTCGCGGGCAGCGCGCGCGCGGTGCTGGAGTCGGACCAGATCCGGGACGCCTACCTCGGCGCGGCAGCGCCGGGCATCCCGGCGAAACACCACGGAGGAAGCGTCATGAGCAAGGAAACGACGGCAGTGAAGCTCGTCACCGACCGGCCGGAGCCGGCGGCGGGCCGGTTCGCTTCGGACAACGTCTGGAGCGAGCGCATCTTCTCCGGCGGCTGGCGCGCCGCGAAGGGCGGCGTGCGCGAGGTGATCGAGCCGGCGACCGGCAAGGTGCTCACCGTCACCGGGCGCGCCTCGCCCGAGGACGTGCGCGCCGCCGCGCGCGCCGCCGCCGCCGCGCAGGCCGCATGGGCCGACACGCCGGGCGAGGAGCGCGGCGCGATCCTCCGCAAGGCGGCGCGCATCCTCGAGGCGAACATGGACGCGATGCGGCCGTGGATCGTGCGCGAGACCGGCTGCGTGCCGCCCAAGGCCGACGTCGAGCTCGGCTTCGCGGTGAAGGTGCTGAACGAAGCCGCGGGCCTCGCGACCCAGCCGGGCGGCGTGGTGCTCCCCGGGAGCGCGAAGCGCATGAGCTTCGCGCGGCGCGTGCCGCACGGCGTGGTCGGCGTGATCTCGCCCTTCAATTTCCCGCTGATCCTCTCGATCCGCGCCGTCGCGCCGGCGCTCGCGCTCGGCAACACGGTGGTGCTCAAGCCCGACCCGCAGACGCCCGTGACCGGCGGCTTCTTCCTCGCCTGGGTGCTCGAGGCGGCGGGGCTGCCCGCCGACTGCCTGCACGTGCTGCCGGGCGAAGCCGACGCCGGCGAAGCGCTGATCGCCGATCCGGACGTGGCGATGATCTCGTTCACCGGCTCGAGCGCCACCGGCCGGCGCGTCGGCGAGCTCGCGGGCAGGCACCTGAAGAAGGTCACGCTGGAGCTCGGCGGCAAGAACTCGACGATCGTCCTCGACGATGCCGACCTCGACATCGCCGCCTCGAATGTCGCGTGGGGCGCGTATCTGCACCAGGGCCAGATCTGCATGGCGACCGGCAAGGTGATCGCGCACCGCAAGGTGGCGGGCGAGCTCGTCGAGCGCCTCGCGGAGAAGGCGAAGCACCTGCCGGTGGGCGATCCGGCGAAGGAGCACGTCGCGATCGGGCCGATCATCAACCGCCGCCAGCTCGAGCGGGTGGACGCGATCGTGAAGGAGACGGTCGCCGCGGGCGCGATCGTCCGCGCCGGCGGCACCTACGAGAACCTCTTCTACCGCCCGACGGTGCTCGACCAGGTGCGCCCCGGGATGCGCGCGTTCGACGAGGAGGTGTTCGGACCGGTCGCGTCGGTGGTGAGCTTCGCGAGCGACGACGAGGCGATCGCGCTCAACAACGCGACCGAGTACGGCCTCTCGGTCGGCGTCATCACCCAGTCGCTCGAGCGGGCGATGCGCTTCGCCAACCGTCTGCGCACCGGCATCGTGCACGTCAACGACCAGACGGTCGGCGACGAGCCGTGGGTGCCCTTCGGTGGCCGCGGCGCCTCCGGCAACGGCGGGCGCCACGGGGGGCTCGCCAACTGGGAAGAGTTCACCCAGTGGCAGTGGGTGACGATCCAGGACCGGGCGACGCCTTACCCGTTCTAAGCGGCGACGGCCGGCGGAAAGCGCTGCAACGCAGAGGACGCGGAGCGCGCGGCAGCAAGGCCTTCAACGCGGGGGACGCAGAGCGCGCGGAGGGCTGCGGAGGCGCCGCCTCCAGTTGCCCGCTCGAAGGGGATCCCGGTGCGCGCCGGATGCACGACGCGCCGGCCGCGCGCGTCGACGGGGCGTTCTCTCCGCGTTCCCCTGCGTCCTCTGTGTTGGCGCCGTTGCCGGAGCGCCTCAAAGCGGCGGCAGGATCTTCGCCTCGAGCGTCCCGAGCCCGTCGATGCCCGCGACCAGGCGGTCGCCGGGCTTCGCCTTGCCGACGCCCGCCGGGGTGCCGGTCATGATGATGTCGCCGGCGGCGAGCGTGTAGTACTGCGAGAGGAACGCGATCTGCTCGGGGATCGACCAGATCATCATGGCGATGTCGGCGTCCTGCCGGGTCTCGCCGTTCACCTCGAGCCAGATGCGGCCCTTCGCCGGGTGGCCGATTCTCGCCGCCGGCGTCACCGGTCCGATCGGCGCCGCCTGGTCGAAGTCCTTGCCGAAGCTCCACGGACGACCGTGGTCCTTGCCCCACTGCTGCAGGTCGCGGCGCGTCATGTCGAGGCCGACGGCGTAGCCCCACACGTGGTCGTTCGCCTCCTCGACCGTGATGCGCAGGCCGCCCGAGCCGAGCACCGCCACCAGCTCGGTCTCCCAGTGGTAGTTCTCGGTCTTCAGCGGGTAGCGGATCTCGCCGCCCCCCGGCACGATGTCGTGCGCGCTCTTGGTGAAGAAGAACGGCTGCTCGCGGCCGTCGCCGCCCATCTCCTTCTGGTGCTCGACGTAATTGCGGCCGACGCAGAAGATGCGCCGCACCGGGAAGCGCGCGTCCGAGCCGGCGACGGCGAGCGCGGGGAGGTCCCAGGCGGGGATGACGTAGTGCATGCGTGCTCCGGGTGGGGAAAGCGGGGAACCGCGAAAGCGCGAAGGGCGCGAAGTGACGCTGAAGAGGACCGGTGCTCTCCGAGCTTTTCCGCCCGCCACGAAGGCAACGCCACCGCGGCGGCGGCTTCGCCCCTGGGCGGGCCTTCGCGCCCTTCGCGCTTTCCCGGTTCCCGCTCGTTGTCGAATCGAGGCGCGAGGATAGCGCGTCCGCGCCGGGCGCGTCAGCCTTCGCCGAACGCCGATCGGGAGAAGCGGGCAAGCGCGACAGCGCGAGAGCCGCGAAGCGACGCGAAACGGCGCTCGTTCGGGAACGACTGCCGGTGCCGCGAGGGCTGCTCCCGGGACGGGCCGGTTCCTCCCTTTCGCGGGGCTTCGCGCCCTTCGCTGTCGAAGTCCGCGCGAGACACGCGGGCCCGGACCGGGAACGGCAGCGCACCCGCTCCGCGGTCCGCCGCGTGCCCGGCGTTGAGGTCTTTCGTCCGGCCGCGCGCGGGGCGTGCGCGTGCGGACCGCCTAATTGCCCTCGAACACGGGCTTCTGCTTCGCGACGAACGCGTGGTAGGCGCGGTCGAAGTCCTGCGTCTGCATGCAGATCGCCTGCGCCTGCGCCTCGGCCTCGATGCACTCGCCGAGCCCGGAGCTCCACTCCTGCCAGAGCATCGTCTTGGTCATGGCGTGCGCGAAGGTCGGGCCCTCGGCGAGGCTCTGCGCCATGGCGGTGGCCTCCGCGAGGAGCCGGTCCGGATCGACCAGCCGGTTGTAGAAGCCGAAGCGCTCGCCCTCCTCGCCGCCGACGACGCGGCCGGTGTAGAGGAGGTCGGCGGCGCGCGAGAGACCGATCAGCCGCGGCAGCAGGGTGCACGCGCCCATGTCCGCGCCCGCGAGGCCGACGCGCACGAACAGGAACGCCAGCTTGCTGCGCGCGGTGCCGAAGCGCAGGTCGGAGGCGCAGGCGATCATCGCGCCGGCGCCGGTGCACACGCCGTCGATCGCCGCGACGATCGGCTGCGGGCAGGCGCGCATCGCCTTGACGAGATCCCCGGTCATGCGGGTGAACGCGAGGAGCTCGGGCATCTCCATCTTCACCAGCGGGCCGATGATCTCGTGCACGTCGCCGCCGGAGCAGAAGTTGCCGCCCTCGCCGGTGAAGACGACCGCCTTCACGTCGGTGGCGTAGGCCATCTCGCGGAAGAGATCCCGCAGTTCGCCGTATGATTCGAAGGTGAGCGGATTCTTGCGGTCGGGACGGTTGAGCGTGATGGTCGCGACCTTGCCGGTCACCGCATAGCCGAAGTGCTTCGCCGCGTAGCCGGCGAGCTGGACGCGTTTCATGTTCTCCTCTCCTTGTGTTGCCCGACTGCGAAACCGGTTGCGGCCGCGTGCCCGCGCGCGCCGGCGCTGACGGCGCCCCGCCGCGCGAAGGAACCCGAATGAGCAAGACCACGACGATGCGCGTCGACATCCGCTTCGGCGACTGCGACCCGGCCGGCATCGTATTCTTTCCGCGCTACCACCGCTGGATGGACGCCGCGTCGCTGCATTTCTTCATGGAGTGCGGCGTACCGCCCTGGCACGTGCTGGAGGCGACCACCGGCATCATCGGCACGCCGCTGCTCGAGCACCACACGCGCTTCCTCAGGAGCGCGACCTACGGCGAGACGCTCACCATCGCCACCCGCATCGAGGCGTGGCGCGCGAAGACCTTCGTCCAGAAGCACACCGTGACGCGCGGCGAGGACCTGATCTGCGAGAGCCTCGAGACGCGCGTCTTCTGCGTGCGCGACCCCGCCGACCGCAGGCGCATCCGCGCGATCCCGGTGCCCGCCGACATCCGCGCGAAGTGCGAGTGAGTCGCCGCCCGCCTGCGGGCGGCCGCGGCATCGCCCGGCGCGCGCGGCGGCCATGCGCTCAAGGCTCCGGGTCGTCGCGCCACGGCGCCGAGGGCCGCCCCGTGCGCGCGAGCCAGTCGTCGAGGGCGTCCACGTGCTCGGTTTCCTCGGCCGCGAACTCGGCCGCGAGCCGCCGCACCTCGGGGTCGGCGGCGGCGAGGCCCACCGCCGTGTAGTACTCCATCGCCCGCACCTCGTTCTCCCGCGCGTAGCGGAGCGCGCGGTACGGGTCGAGCGTGTAGTCGAAGGCTTCCTCGCCGCCGGCCTCCGGCGGCCGGCGCCAGCGGTATTCCGCGGGCCTGAGCGGCGGCAGCGGCAGCGAGCCCGCGCGCGCAGCGATCGAGTCGTGGTGCATGCGCGAGTAGCGGACCATGTCGCGGAAGAGCGCGGCGACCGCGTCGTTGCGGTGCGCCTCCATCATGTCGGCGAGCTCCAGGTAGCGCTCGGCGGCCTCGCGCTCCATCGCGAGCGCGTGTGCGAGGAAGACCGGCAGCGAGTAGTCCATGGCGTGGTCCGTCGTCGGCAAGGCGCCCTCCGCGGCGCCGGGATTGTCGCCCGGCGCGCGGCTCCCCGTCACCCGACCATCGTCAACCCGCCGCTCACGCTCAGGACCTGGCCGGTCACGTAGCTCGCGGTGTCGCCGGCGAAGAAGACCACCGCGTCCGCGACCTCCTCCGGGCGGCCGAGGCGGCGGAAGGGGATGGCCTTCTTCAGGGCCTCGGTCACCTTCTCCGGGACGGCCGCCATCAGCGGCGTGTCGGTCGGGCCCGGGCAGACGCAGTTCACGTTGATGCCATAACGGGCGGTTTCGCGCGCGAGCGACTTGGTGAAGGCGATGAGCCCGCCCTTCGCGCCCGAGTACACGGTCTCGCCGAGGCTGCCGACGCGCCCCGCGTCGCTCGCGATGTTGACGATCTTGCCGCTCGCGCGCTTCATCATCTCCGGCAGCAGCGCCTTCGTGAGGCGCATCGGCCCGACGAAGTTGAGCGCGATGATCCGGTCCCAGAGCTCCGGCGTGCCCTCCCAGAACGGGTGCGTCGTGCCCCAGCCGGCGCCGTTTACGAGCACGTCCACCGGCCCCAAGCGCGCCTGCACGGCTGCCGCGAAGGCCGCGATCGAGGCCGCATCGGTCATGTCGACGCGCATGAACTCCGCGCGGTGGCCCGCCGCGCGCAGCTCGGCGGCGCGCGCCTCGCCTTTTTCGGCTTGCACGTCGGCCACCACCACGACCGCCCCCGCGGCGGCGAGCTTGCCCGCGACCGCGGCGCCGATGCCCGAGGCGGCGCCGGTGACGACCGCGACCTTGTCCTTGAGGCTCATGAACCCTCCTGCGAGTCGATGGCGCGCTTCGCGAGGAAGGCCGCGACGCGGCGCCGGGTTTCGGAATTTTCGTAGAGGCGGCGCGTCGCCGCGATCTCCGCGGCATAGCCGCCGTCGCCGGACGCAGCCGCGATGCAGCGCTTGTTTTCCGCGAGCGCCGCGCGCGGGATCCCGGCGAGCCGCTGCGCGAGGCCGCGCGCGGTCTCGGCGAGCTCGGCGCGCGGCACGGCCCATTGCACGATGCCGAGCCGCTCGGCCGCGGCGCCGTCGACGACCTCCGCGCCGAGGATGAGCCGGCGCGCGACGCCCGCGCCGGCGAGACGCGCGAGCCGCTGCGTGCCGCCCGCGCCCGGCACGAGCCCGAGGCGCGCCTCGGGAAGGCCCACGCGCGCTTCGCACGCGGCGATGCGCAGGTCGCAGGCGAGCGCGAGCTCCAGGCCGCCGCCGAGCGCCGCGCCGCCGATCTCCGCCAGCGCGAGGAAGGGCGCGGCTTCGAGGCGCGCGAACACGCGCTGCATGCGCTCGACGAGCGCCACCATGCGGGCGGTTCCGCCGGGCGTGGCGAAGCATTCGCGCATCAGCGCGAGGTCGGCGCCGGCGCAAAAGGCCTTGCCGCTCGCGGCGATGTGCAGGACGCCGACGCGCTCGTCGGCCTGCGCGGCGTCGATCGCGGCTTCGAGCCCGGCGAGCAGTTCGTCGTCGATCGCGTTGACCGGCGGCCGCGCGAGCGTCGCGACGAGCACCGCGCCTTCGCGGCGCGTGGGAACGCAGGCTTCGGTGGCGACGGCCATCGCGTCAGGCGAGGGAGCGGTGCAGCTCGGCGAGCTTGCGGCGCAGCAGCTTGCCCGTGGGCGTGCGCGGCAGGCCCGGCACGTCGTGGAGCCAGCGCGGCCGCTGATGGGGCGGCAGGGCCTCGGCGCGCGCGGCGAGCGCGGCCCGCGCGCTGGCGGGATCGCGCGCGACGAAGAAGAACGCCACGGCATCGACGCCGTCCTCGTCGGGCACGCACACCGCGGCCGATTCCAGGATCCCGTCGGCGCCGGCGGCGAGGCGCTCGCCGAGCTCGATCAGGTTCACCCAGCGGCCCCGGATCTTCACCAGCGAATCCTCGCGGCCGGCGAAGCGCCAGCCGCCGGCGGCGTCGCGCGCCCACAGGTCCGCGGGGCAGAACGCGCCGTCGCGGAACGCTTCGGCCTGCGCCTGCGGCCGGTCCAGGTAGCCGAGGGCGAGCGTCGGCGCGCGGATGAGGAGCCGCGTCGGCGCCCCCGCGGCCGCATCCTCGAGCGGCCGCACGTCCACGCCCGGCGAAGGCGCGAAGCCGTTGCCGTTCCGGTCGAGCATGACGAGCACGAGCGTTTCGGAGGCGCCGTAGCCGTCCACGATCGCGAGCCCGGTCTGCGTTCGCCACTGCTCGCGCACCGCAGCGGGCAGCGCCTCGCCCGCGGAAACGGCGAGACGCACGCCCGCACGCGCGATCGCCGGTGCCACGCCCTCGTGCAGCAGGTTGCGATAGAGCGAGGGCACGGAGAAGAGCACCGTGGGCCGGTGCGCGGCGACGGTCGCCGCGACGGCCGCGGCGGTGGGCCACTGCGGGTCGAGGATCACGGTCGCGCCGAGCTTCAGCCCGGCCAGGAGGCTGTTGGTCTGCGGGTAGGCGAAGAAGAGCTTCGAGGTGGCGAAGATCCGGTCCTCGCCGCGCACGCCCAGACCGTCGCGCGAGACCTCCTCGATCCTCTGCACGCTGCGGTGCGCGTGCACCACCGCCTTGGGCTTTCCCGAAGTCCCCGACGAATGCACCCAGAACGCCGGCGCGTCCGCCGGCATCGGCCGTGCCGCCACCGCGCGCGCCGCCGCGATCTCGCGCCGCCAGTCGTCGAGCGCGAGCACCCGCTCGCGCCAGGGCGAGGGCGTGTCCGCGGCCGTCTCGGCGAGGATCAGGCCGAAGCCCGCCTCGTCGAGGATGTACTCCCACTCGGGCGCGGGGATCTTCGGGTTCACCGCGACGGCGACCGCGCCGGCCCACATCGTGCCGAGGAACGCGCTCACCCAGTCGCAGCCGTCGGCGAGCTTGATCGCCACGCGGCTCCCCGGCCCGATGCCGCGCGCGGCCCACACTGCCGCGGTCCGCGCGACCCGCTCGCGCAGCTCGCCGCGCGTGAGCGTCTCGGCGCCGCAGACGAGGGCCGCACGGCCGTCGTCGCCCTCCGCGAGCAGCAGCGCCGCGGCGTTGAGGGTCGGCTCGCCGGCGGGAACCGCGCCGGGGCCGTGCCCGAGGCGCCCCGGCTTGCCTGCGCGCCAGCGCTCGTACTCGTCGGCGAGGCGATCGGCGTGCTCGCGCTCCTCGGCGGCGAGCTCGCGATAGAGCTCGGCCTCCGGCGAGCCCGGCGCGGCGGCCTGCGCACGCGCCGCGAAGAACCCGGCGGCGCGCTGCTCGAGCCCGATGGCGATGCGGAAGAGGCTGTCCGGATCCTGCGGGCGGTGCTGCACGCCGGCGAACACCGCGGCCACCTCGACGCGGAACGCGGGCGACGGGTCCGGCACGTCGAGGTGATAGCGCCGGGCGAGCGTTTCCATGTGCTCGCCCTCCAGGAGGGCGAAGCGGCCGAAGAGGTCGCGCAGCACCGGGTCTGCCGTTTCGGCCGCGGCGCGCTGGTAGAACGCGCGCCCGCCGAGCTCGATCTCGAACGCGGTTCGCACGCCCGCGATGTCGTCCTCGCCGCGACGCGCTTCGAGGAGCGCGAGCTCGCCGCCGCACTGCGGGCAGCGGCCGTAGGGGAACGCGAAGCCCTCGCTCACCTTCCCGCAGCCGGCGCAGCGCCAGGCGAGGACCGCGCCGGCGCAGCAGACGTGGACGTCGCCGTCCGCGTCCTCGAGCTCGCGGTGGCACTTCGGGCACAGCATCGCGCGCCGTCCCTAGCGCCGCTCAGCCGGCGGCGAGCTCGCGCACGAGCCGTTGCGCGAGGACGGACGCGACCTGACGCCGGTAGTAGGACTGCGTCACGGTGCTGCGCATCGGGCTCACCTGCTTCTGGATGAGCTTGGCGAGGCTCGCGAGGAGCGCATCGTCCACCGGCTGCCCGACGAAGCCCTCGGTCCCCGCGAGGCGGAACGGCCGGGAGTTGGTGCCGGTGAGACCCACGCCCAGCTCGGCGATCGCCCCGTCGCGCACGACGAGCACCACGGCGACGCCGGCGAGCGGGAAGTCGACCGCGCCGCGGGCGCGCGCCTTGCGATAGCCGCTGCGCCTTCCCGGCGTCGGCGCCGGAACGAACACGCGCGCGACGATCTCGCCCGGCGCGAGGGTGAGATGCGCGGCGCCGTCCTCGCGATAGAGATCCGCGAGCGGCACGCGGCGCGTGCCGGCGGCCGTCGCGGTCTCGGCCTCGGCGCCGGCGGCGAGGAGCACCGGCGCGAGGTCGCCGCTGTAGGCCGCGTGGCAGCGGCGCCCCTGCGGCGCGACGTGGCAGGTGTCGCCGTCGCGCTTCAGGCACCAGCCGTTGGCGCGCCGCCACCACTCGCTCTGGTTGTAGAAGACGCAGCGCGTGTCCTGGCAGAGGTTGCCGCCGAGCGTCGCCGCGCTGCGGTGCGCCGGCCCGGCGACGGAGCGGGCAGCCTCCGCGAGCGCCGGGAGCACGCGCGCGATGCGCGCATCGTCGGCGAGCCGGGCCAGCGTGACACCGGCGCCGAGCGCGAGCGCGCCATCGCGCTCCTCGATCCGGTCGAGCGCCGCAATGCCGCCGAGGTCCACGAGCTGCGCCGGCCGCTCGATCCCGCGGCGCAAGTTGGGGACGAGGTCGGTGCCGCCGGCGACCGCGCGCGCGCCTTCGACCGCGAGGAGCGCGCACGCTTCCGCGAGCGTGGCCGGGCGTGCGAACGCGAATTCGGGAAGCGCGCCCATGTCAGCCGTCCACGCGACGAGAGGGCAAAGCCGCTTCGCGGCGCCCCCTCGTGCTCCCCGAAATCGGGGGAAGCGATGCCTGCGGCACCGGTTCCATCTCAGCAGTCCACGCGACGAGAGGGCAGAGCCGCTTCGCGGCGCCCCCTCGTGCTCCCCGAAATCGGGGGAAGCGATGCCTGCGGCATCGGTTCCGTCCCAGGCTCCCGCCCGCCCGCAGGGGTCGGCCTTCGCCGGTTCCGGGCACGGAAGGTCATCGACGCTCCGCCTCCGGCACATCCGCGCCCGGTCGGCCGGCGCGCAGCGCGCGCAGCTTCTCCTCGCGGCGCCGCGCCTGGATCGCTTCGAGCAGCCGGTCGGGCGAGAGCGGCAGCTCGCGCACGCGCAGGCCGATCGCGTCGCAGACGGCGGCGGCGAGCGCCGGCGGGAAGGCGTGCAGGCCCCCTTCGCTCGCCTCCTTGGCGCCGAAGGGGCCGAGCGGGTCCATGCTCTCGACCAGTGTCACCTCGATCGGCGGCGACTCGGCGATGGTCGGGATGCGGTAGTCGAGGAAGTTCGCCGCGAGCGGCAGGCCCGCGTGGTAGCGCGTCTCCTCGGAGAGCGCCTGCCCCATGCCCATCCAGACGGCGCCCTGCACCTGGCCTTCGACGGCGAGGGGGTTCAGCGCGCGGCCGCAGTCGTGCGCGACCCAGACGCGCTCGACGCGCACCATGCCGGTGTCCTCGTCCACCGACACCTCGACCACCTGCGCCGCGTAGGAGAAGCCCGCGGTCGAGCCCACGGCCGCGCCACGGAACTTGCCGCCCTGCGTTTCCGGCGGCGTGGACCAAGTGCCCTTGACGGTGAGCGTGCCGGTGTCCGCGAGCGCCGCCTGCACCACCTGCGCGAAGTCCATGCGCCGGTCGGTGCCGGCGACGCAGCAGCTCTCGCCCTGCCAGTCGATGTCGTCGGGCTCGACTTCCATGCGCTTCGCGGCCGCCTCGACCAGCACCCGCTTCAGCCCCTGCGCGGCGCGGAGCGCCGCATTGCCGACCATGAACGAGACGCGCGAGGAATACGAGCCGTTGTCCTTCGGCGTGAGCGCGCTATCGGTCGCGACTACGCGGATGCGCGCCATCGGCAGGAGCAGCACCTCGGCCACCACCTGCGCGAGCAGCGTCGAGGAGCCCTGGCCGATGTCGGAGGCGCCGGTGAGCACGGTGATGCCGGTGTCGAAGTCGAGCTTCAGGTTCACCACCGCGTGCGGCTCGCCGCTCCAGTGCACCGGCTTCGCCGAGCCCGACACGTAGTGCGAGCACGCCATGCCGAGCCCGCGCCCGCGCCCGAGCTTGCCGCGCCGCTCGCGCCAGCCCGAGGCCTGCTCGACCGCGTCGAGGCACTGCGCGAGGCCGCAGGAGTTCACCTGGAGGTCGTTCAGCGTGCGGTAGGGCGGCTCGATCAGGTTCGCGCGGCGCACCACGAACGGGTCGAGGCCGAGCTCGGCCGCCATCTCGTCGAGGAGCGACTCGAAGGCGAAGCGCACGTTGACCGCGCCGTGGCCGCGCATCGCGCCGCAGGGCGGGAGGTTGGTGTAGACGCGGTAGCCGCGGTAGCGCACGGCGCCGACCTTGTAGAGCGCGTGCAGCAGCGCCCCGGCGTAGAGGATCGTCACGAGCCCGTAGCCGCCGTAGGCGCCCCCGCGCTGCACCACCTCGGCATCCACCGCGGTGATCTCGCCCGAGCGCTTCATCCCGATCTTGAGCCGCGTCTCGGTCGCCGGGCGGCCGCGGTGGGTGAGGAAACCTTCCTCGCGCGTGAGCTCGAGCTTGACCGCGCCGGAGGCGGCGCGCGCGAGCGCGGCGGCGACCATCTCGAAGTTGAGCGGCTCGACGCGGTGGCCGAAGCCCCCGCCGACGAAGGGCTTCACCACGCGGATCTGCGAGCTGTCCAGGCCGAGCGTCTGCGCGAGCGTCAGGTGCAGGTAGTAGGGGACCTGCGTCACCGAGTGCACCGTCAGCCGCTCGCGCTCGGGCTCCCAGTGAGCCACCGTGGCGTTGAGCTCGATCTGGCCGTGCGCGACCTCGGCGCACTCGTAGCGGCGCTCGAGCACCAGGTCGGCGGCGGCGAACCCGGCCGCGACGTCGCCGAAGTCCTGCTCGACCTCGCGCTCGATGTTGCCGGGCTTGTTCTCGTGCAGGAGCGGCGCGCCCGGGGCGCGCGCCTCCGCGGCGGTGAAGAGCGCCGGCAGCGGCTCGATGTCGACCGCGACGGCGGCGAGCGCCGCTTCCGCGGCGGCCTCGTCCTCGGCGGCGACCGCGAAGAGCGGCTCGCCGCGGTAGCGCACCTTGCCGCGCGCGAGCGGCCACTCGTTCTGCGAGATCGGGATGACGCCGTAGGGCGCGGCGAAGTCCTCGCCGGTGATCACCGCCCGCACCCCCGGCAGGGCGAGCGCCCGCGTCGCGTCGATACGGCGGATCACGCCGTGGGCGACGGGGCTTCGGCCGATGCGGCCGACGAGCGTCGGCCCGAGCGGCAGGTCGGCGGTGTAGCGGGCGCGGCCGGTGACCTTCTCGATGCCGTCCACGAGCGGCGTGCGGCTGCCGATCGAGTGCGTCGGCGGCGCCGGCGCGCGGCGGAGCGACACGTCCTCGTGCCTCACGGGCGCGCCTCCGCGGCGGCGCGCACCGACTCGATGATCTTCACGTAGCCGGTGCAGCGGCACAGGTTCCCCGCGAGCGCCTCGCGGATCTCGGCCTCGTCCGGGTGCGGCGTGCGGCGCAGCAGCGCCTCCGCGGCCATGATCATGCCGGGGGTGCAGAAGCCGCACTGCGTGCCGAGACGCTCGTGGAACGCCTGCTGCAGCGCGCTCATCCGGCCGGAACGTGCGAGGCCCTCGATGGTCTCGATCGCGCGGCCCTCGACGCTCGCCGCGAGGGTGAGGCAGGCCAGGCGCGGCGCGCCGTCCACGAGCACCGTGCAGGCGCCGCACTCGCCGCCGTCGCAACCCTGCTTGGTGCCGGTGAGGCCGAGCGCGTCGCGCAGCACGTCGACGAGCAAGGCGTGCCCGTCCGCGGCGATCTCGTGCCGGCGGCCATTGACGGCGAGCGTCAGCAATCGCTTGGGCACGGTAGCTCCTCCTCCGGTGCCGGTCGCAGCGCGCCCCGCGCCGCGGGCCCCTCCGTCCCGCGGCAGGGGCGCCGGCCGAGAAACGGCGGCACCCCGGGGCGAATATCGCTATTTTGGTACCGGAATACCGCATTGGGTTTGATCTAAGCCAAACTTTCCCGCCGGCGGAGCCAGCCGGGCGCGCGCCACAGCTGGGCGGCCCGCCCGACGCGCCGAGTCGAAGGGCCGTTCGAAGCCCTCGACGCAGAGGTCGCGGGGCACTCGGAGGGCCGCGGAGGACGGGTCCGGGCAGGCCATCGACCGGGAAGCCCTGTTGAGCCCCGGTTGCGAGCCGCTTCCGTAGCGCACGGGCTGCGCGGCGCGCCGCAGAAAGCCCTGCCTTGGCGAGCCGCTGCGTCCTCCGCGTCCTCTGCGTTGGCGGTGCTGAAGGCTTTGCCTCCGCGCCGCCGCAGTGCCAGCATCGGGGGCGCGGACGACGGCACGCCGGGACAGGGGGAGCGGAATGGCCAAGAGGACGAAGGGGATGGCGCTCGTCACGGGCGCGTCGGCGGGCATCGGCGCGGCGCTCGCGCCGCTCTTCGCGGCCGAAGGGTTCGACCTCGCCCTGGTGGCGCGTCGCGAGGCGCCGATGAAGGCGCTCGCGGCGAAGCTCCGGCGCGAGCACGGCACGCGCAGCATCGTGCTCCCGGCCGACCTCGCCGCGCCCGCGGCGGCGCGGTCGCTCGCTCGCGTGCTCGCCCGCGAGCGGGTCGCCGTGCTCGTCAACAACGCCGGCTTCTACGAAGTCGGCGAGTTCACCGCGATGGCGCCGGAGCGGGTGCGGCAGATGGTCGAGCTCAACGTGGCCGCGCTCGCCGAGCTCACGCACGCGTTCCTCCCGCCGATGGTCGAGCGCGGCGCGGGCCGCATCCTCAACGTCGCGTCGATCGCCGCCTTCCAGGCCGTGCCGTTCCTGTCCCTGTACGCCGCGACCAAGGCGTTCGTGCTCTCGCTCACCGAGGGGCTCGCCGAGGAGCTCAAGGGCTCGGGCGTCACGGTCACGGCCGTCTGCCCCGGCATCACCGAGACCGAGGGCGTGCGCAGCGCCCGAAAGAAGAGCCCGCTCGCCGCGCGCGTGCCCGACGTGTTCGTGTACGACGAAGCGCGGGTCGCGCGCGACGCCTTCCGCGCCTGCATGGCGGGCGACGTGGTCTGCGTCCCCGGTGCGATGAACCAGCTGATGGCGAGCGTCAACCGCTATCCGCGCTCGCTCGTGCGGATGGTCAACGGGCTCGTCATGCGCCAGCTCGGCGAGCGATAGGGAGCCCCCGCGCGGGCCGCGACGGCCCGCGCCGTCGCGTGCACGTCGGCGTCGGAGCCGCACGCACCGAATCCGTGCCTGCGCTCCCTCGCGGTGCACCACGCGCGCGCGGCGGCCCTGCGCGCGCCACGCCGCGATCCATTCCTCCGGCGCGCGGCTCTCGCGCGAAACCGCATGTAATCAACGCGCTGGAATGCGCTCCCGCGCGTGGCACGGCCCTTGCTGCCGTGCGGGGTGTCGCCGTTTCTCACGGTCGTGGCGACGGCACCCTTTCCCCGGGAGGATTCATCCATGAAGCGTCGTTCGTTTGTGAAGTCACTCGCCGTCGCCGCGTCCATCGCGGTGGCGGGCCTGGGCTCTTCGAGCCTCCACGCGCAGCAGAAGACGGTCAAGGTCGGCATCCTGCACTCGCTCTCCGGCACGATGGCGATCAGCGAGACGGTCCTCAAGGACGTCGCGCTGATGGCGATCGACGAGATCAACGCCAAGGGCGGCGTGATGGGCTACAAGATCGAGCCGGTCGTCGTCGACCCGGCGTCGAACTGGCCGCTCTTCGCCGAGAAGGCGCGCCAGCTCCTCACGCAGGACAAGGTCGCCGTGGTGTTCGGCTGCTGGACCTCGGTCTCGCGCAAGTCGGTGCTGCCGGTATTCGAGGAGCTGAACGGGCTGCTCTTCTACCCGGTGCAGTACGAGGGCGAGGAGCTCTCCAAGAACGTCTTCTACACCGGCGCCGCGCCGAACCAGCAGGCGATCCCCGCCGTCGAGTACCTGATGAGCAAGGAAGGCGGCGGCGCGACCCGCTTCGTGCTGCTCGGCACCGACTACGTCTATCCGCGCACGACCAACAAGATCCTGCGCGCGTTCCTGAAGTCGAAGGGCGTCTCCGACGCCGACATCATGGAGGAGTACACGCCCTTCGGGCACTCGGACTACCAGACCATCATCGCCAAGATCAAGAAGTTCTCGTCCGAGGGCAAGAAGACGGCCGTGATCTCGACGATCAACGGCGACTCGAACGTGCCCTTCTACAAGGAGCTCGGCAACCAGGGCCTGAAGGCGACCGACGTGCCCGTGGTCGCGTTCTCGGTCGGCGAAGAGGAGCTGCGCGGCGTCGACACGAAGCCGCTGGTCGGCCACCTCGCGGCGTGGAACTACTTCATGTCGCTCAAGAACCCCGAGAACGACGCGTTCAAGAAGAAGTGGGCCGACTACGCCAAGGCGAAGAAGCTCCCCGGCGCCGACAAGCCGCTCACGAACGACCCGATGGAAGCGACCTACATCGGCATCTACATGTGGAAGGCGGCGGTCGAGAAGGCGAAGAGCTTCGACACCGACAAGGTGATCGCGGCGATGGGCGGGCAGACCTTCAAGGCGCCCTCGGGCTTCACGGTGAAGATGGACGAGAAGAACCACCATCTGTGGAAGCCGGTGTTCGTCGGCGAGGTGCAGCCGAACGGCCAGTTCAACGTCGTCTGGAAGACCGCGGGGCCGATCAAGGCCCAGCCGTGGAGCCCGTTCATCCCCGGCAACGAGAAGAAGAAGGACGAGCCCGAGCTCACGGGCAAGAAGTGAGCGCGACGGGACTCGCGCGGCGCGCGAGTCCCGCAAGCGCCGCGGCCGCCTCCCCGAGGCGGCTTGGAGCAGGGGAGCGCGCTCCCCTGCTCCAAGCCCTGCCCCCGCTCGAGATGAGACTTCGCTTCGCCCTCGCCGTCCTGCTCGCGCTCGCCGCCGTGCGCCCCGCGCTCGCGCTCGACGCCGCCGCGGTGGAGAAGCTCGCGTTCGGCGATGCCGAGGAGCGCTCCGCGGCGCTGCGGGTGCTCGTCGCGGAGGGCGATCCGCGGGCCGCGCCGTTCCTCGCGGCGCTCGCCGAGGGCGAGGTGCAGACCGCCGGGAAGCGCGTGCTCGTGGTGAAAGGCGACGCGGCGACCGACGCGGTCACGGGCGAGGCGGTGAGCCCGCTGCCCGCCGAGCGCGAGGACGTCATCGCCAACAACCGGCTGCGTCGCGAGATCGGCGCGGCGCTCGCCTCGCTCAAGCTCGTCTCCCCCGACCCGCGCGTGCGCCTCGCGGCCGCGAAGGAGCTCGCCCAGGGCGCCGACCCGGCCGCGCTGCCGCTCATCGAAAAGGCGGCGGCGAAGGAGAGCGACCCCGGGATCCGCTCGCTTCTCGAGTTCTCGCTCGCCGCGCTCGAGCTCGCGAGCCCCGACCGCGAGAAGCGCCTGCACGCGGTGCGCACGCTGGGCGCGGCGAACAGCGCCGCGGCGCGCGCGATGCTCGCCGGCCTCCTCGAGCGCGGTTCGGGTGGCGAGTTCAGGGAACCCGATGGCGACGTGCGCGCCGAGGCCTCGCGCAGCCTGCGCTCGGTCGAGTCGCGCCTCGCCTGGGGCGAGCGCCTCGGCGTGCTCTTCACCGGTGCGAGCCTCGGCAGCATCCTCATGCTCGCGGCGCTCGGCCTCGCCATCACCTACGGCCTGATGGGCGTCATCAACATGGCGCACGGCGAGCTCATCATGATCGGCGCCTACGCGACCTACGTGGTGCAGAACCTCTTCCGCGCCTACGCGCCGGCCGCGTTCGACTGGTACCTGCTCGCCGCGATCCCGGTCGCCTTCGCGGCCGCCGCGCTCGTCGGCCTCCTGCTCGAGCGCACCGTCATCCGCTGGCTCTACGGCCGGCCGCTCGAAACGCTGCTCGCCACCTGGGGCGCGAGCCTCATCCTCATCCAGGCGGTGCGCTCGCTCTTTGGCGCGCAGAACGTGCAGGTCGAGAACCCCGCGTGGATGTCGGGCGGCATCCAGGCGCTGCCGAACCTCGTGCTGCCCTGGAACCGCATCGTCATCATCGTCTTCGCCTTCGCCGTCCTGGGCATGATCGCGCTGCTGCTCAACCGCACGCGGCTTGGCCTCTTCGTGCGCGCGGTCACGCAGAACCGCCCGATGGCGAGCTGCGTCGGCGTGCCCACCGGCCGTATCGACGCGTGGGCCTTCGCGCTCGGCGCGGGCATCGCCGGCCTCGCCGGGGCGGCGCTGTCGCAGATCGGCAACGTCGGGCCGGACCTCGGGCAGGGCTACATCGTCGACTCCTTCATGGTGGTGGTCGTCGGCGGCGTCGGCCAGCTCGCCGGCACGGTGTACGCCGGCCTCGGCCTCGGCCTCGTGAACAAGCTGCTCGAGGGCTGGTCCGGCGCGGTGCTCGCGAAGATCACCGTGCTCGTGCTGATCATCGTCTTCATCCAGAAGCGCCCGCAAGGCCTCTTCGCCCTCAAGGGCCGGGCGGTGGAAGCCTAGGGCGCGGGGCCATGCACGAACCGGGTCTTGCGCGCCGTCTCTATGGTCCGAAGGGCTGGGCGGGGTTCGGCATCGCCGCGCTCGCGCTCTTCGTCCTCTTCCCGCTCGCGAACCTGGTGGTGCCGCCAGGCAGTCCCTTCCACGTATCCGACTACACGGTCGCGCTGGTCGGCAAGATGCTCTGCTACGCGATGGTGGCGGTGGCGCTCGACCTCGTCTGGGGCTTCGGCGGGATCCTGTCGCTCGGCCACGGGCTCTTCTTCGCGCTCGGCGGCTACGCGTTCGGGATGTACCTCATGCGCCAGATCGGCGCCGACGGGCAGTACAAGGTGGACATGCCGGACTTCATGGTCTTCCTCGACTGGAAGGCATTCCCCTGGCACTGGGCACTCTCGGACAGTTTCGTCGCGCAGGCGCTCCTTGTCGTGCTCGTTCCGGGGCTGCTCGCGTTCGTGTTCGGCTACTTCGCCTTCCGCTCGCGCATCCGGGGCGTGTACTTCTCCATCATCACGCAGGCGCTCACCTACGCCGCGATGCTGCTCTTCTTCCGCAACGACACGGGCTTCGGCGGCAACAACGGCTTCACCGACTTCAAGCGCATCCTCGGCTTCCCGATCGCGACGCAGGAGACGCGCATGGCGCTGTTCGCCGCGAGCGGCGCGGCGTTGCTCGGCGCGATCCTGCTCGTGCGCTGGCTGGTGACGTCGCGCTACGGGCGCGTGCTCACCGCGATCCGCAACGCCGAGAGCCGCGTCATGTTCTGCGGCTACGATCCCCTCTGGTACAAGCTCTTCGCCTGGACGCTGTCGGCGGTGCTCGCCGGCATCGCCGGGGCCCTGTACGTGCCGCAGGTCGGCATCATCAACCCGAGCGAGATGTCGCCGGCGAACTCGATCGAGATGGTGATCTGGGTCGCCGTCGGCGGGCGCGGCACGATCGTCGGCCCGGTCGCCGGGGCGTTCCTCGTGAACGGCGCGAAGAGCGTGTTCACCGTGTGGCTGCCCGAGTACTGGCTCTACGTGCTCGGCCTGCTCTTCGTGCTCGTGACGCTCTTCCTGCCCGACGGCGTCGTCGGCCTCGCGCGCCGGCTGCGCGGGCGCCGCGCGCCCGCGGCCGCAGTGCCCGCATCGGCCGCCGCGGCCGCACCCGCGCCGTCGGCCCCCGCCGCCCCGCGCGCCGAGCGGCCCGTGGAGAACCCGGCATGAGCCTGGCGCCCAGCGCGGCGGAGGCCGGCGCGGCTGCCGAGACCGGGCCCGCGTCGCTCGGGCACGTCGTCACCGGCGGGCTCGACCTCTCGCACCGGATCATCCTCTACCTCGACGACATCTCGG